>JBLKOJ010000055.1:0-3481 GCA_047602745.1 Candidatus Woesearchaeota archaeon
TAAATTAGTGTATTCTCTTAGAAGTACGAATCAAATAAAGCAAAATATCTAAAAGTTATTAAAAAATATATTTTATTTAATAATTATTAATAATAAATTTTATAAAGTTAGTAATTTTTATTTTAGAAATGAATACCGTAACAATAATTGGAGCCGGTCCAGCAGGATTGGGAATAGCAATTCTATTACAAAAACTAGGAGTTCAATATGAAATATTAGAAAAAAATACAGTGGGTTCAACATTTAAAAGGTGGCCTAAGCAGATGAAGTTTATCTCTCCTTCATTTACTACGAATTATTATGGATTTACTGATTTAAATGCGATTTGTCCAGATACATCTCCTGCTTTTGCACTTCATAAAACATTTCCAAGTGGAGAAGAATATGCTCAATATTTACAAGGTGTGAGTGAATTTTATGAGCTTAACATTAAAGAGCATACTAACGTAATTTCAATTAATAAAAATGATGATGGGACGTTCTTAATTACAGTTGATGTGACTAATTCAAGTAATTCAAAAACAACTACTAAAACTATTGAATCAAAATATGTGATATGGGCAGTGGGAGAATTTTCTTTTCCAAATACTGAGGTGTTTGAAGGCTCACAATATTGTATCCATAATTCAACTATTTCAAATTGGGAGAATTTTGTTCCTTCAAATTATAAAAAAAAGTTTCAAGAATACGTTGTAATTGGTGGTTATGAATCAGGTGCAGATGCTACATACAATCTTGCTAAATCACATCAAAAAGTAACAATTTTTGAAAAAAATGAACATTTCTTAGAACATATAACAGATCCTAGTAAAACCCTCTCTCCTTCAACTATTGAAAGATTAGAGTCGGTTACTAAGAATTTTAGAGTTTTAGAATCTTCACAAGTTATAAAAATAGAATTTGATAAAAAGAATAATGAATATACAATACACTATATTAAACATGTTATAGATGAATTCTCAGATGATATTAAAGAAGAATATAATACTCATAAAGTATCAACTCAACCTATTTTAGCAACTGGATTTAAAAATAATACTCATTTAATTAGACATTTATGTTCATATGATAATAAGGGCTCAGTAGACTTAAATGAAGAGGATGAAGTAAAACAAACAAAAAATTTGTATATTAGTGGTCCACAAGTTCGGCAAGGTAATATCTTATTTTGTTTTATTTATAAATTTAGACAACGATTTGCAGTAATTGTAGAAGATATCTGTAAAAAAGAAGGGATCAACTATCAAGAGGTTATTGATTACTACAAAGAGCAAAATATGTATCTTAAAGATTTAAGTTGTTGTGAGGAAGAGTGTAATTGTTAAAAATGGTTGTAGTAAATTCGAATATTATTCAACTTATATTACTTTTTTCAGCAGTAATTATAGGAAGTGTATTTGGAATATTTCAGATTCAAATTGCCTCTGAATTTATCCTAGATATTGCAATAATTGCATTAGTATTTAGTGTATTTTTACAAATACCCTTAAAAAATTTTATTTCTTTAAATAAGATTGTTTCATATAAAAAATATATTTCAATTGCGTGGATGTTAAATTTTATATTCATTCCAACAATTGCTTTTGTGTTAGCATTATTATTTTTTGATAGAGAAAGTGCAATATTTTTGGGTATATTGATATATTTGATTGCTCCTTGTACAGATTGGGTATTAGGATTTACTAAAAAATGTGAAGGGGATGAAGTTGCAAATTCTCTATTATTACCTATTAATCTATTTTCTCAAATAATCTTATTACCAATATACTTATTATTATTTGTAGGAGTTGAGACTTTTCCTCAGGTAGATATTTTATTTGAAACTCTTATAATTTGGATTATATTTCCATTATTCTTGGCTCAATTTTGTAGATTCATAATTAATAAATATAGTAAGAATAACTCTTTAATTGATAAGTATTCTCCAATTATGATGGATATTAGTCTAATAATTTTAATTATTCAAATTTTCTCTTTAAACATTGAGGTTCTTTTGGAATATAGCTCATCTATACCTTTAATTCTACTAGTTATTTTTATATTTTTTATAGTGATTTATTATTTAGTTAAAATGATTAGTAAATTTTTCAAATTATCACAAAATTTAGAGAAATCTTTAACTATGACTACAGCTGCTAGAAATGCTCCTTTGATGTTTGCAGTATCACTGGTATTATTTCCTGAGATGGTACTTATTCACTCAGTAATAATTATTGGTATGTTATTAGAATTTCCTCACTTGATATTATTAAGTCATATATTAAGTGAAGATTAGTTATTGATATTTTTTTTGTTTTATTTTTGCAAATGTTTAAATGTATTTATTAATTGTAATATGTAGATAATGGATTTTAAGCTTCATCTCCACATTTATAAATTTAATAAACAATTTGCTCATTATTATTTAAAATTATTAGCAAAAGAATTAGATTCTTCTATTAACTATTACATCTATGAACATCAAGAGAAAGAAATTTCAAAAAAAACTAATTCTTTAATTTATGTATTGGAGTGTTCCACTGAATTAATTTTGAAAAAATGTATCTCTTATGTATTATATTCAACTCATCCTTTTCATGCCATAACTGATAAAGAGCACAATTCTATTATTAATTCTTCATTTAAATACAATACTTGCTTTAAATACTATAATCTCTATCAAACTCAAGAACATAAAGAGAACTTATTTCTCTACCTTGAACAACTCTTCCAAACACACATTTATCTCAAGTCAGTTTTGCAAGAACAAAGATTTCAAGAGAATAATATACTAGAATCTCTTCGAAAACTTTCATTTATAAACCCGTATTCTACAAGTAATACGTTAGCAATTGAGACATCATTATTATATCAAACACATCATTACAATATATCATTAAAAAATCAAATGCAATATTTAGGAAAAAAGTTACCAATTTTTATGATAGATGAAAGCTATAATCTACTAAAAAACGATTTAACTGAAAAAGTTGAAGTTCATTCTAAATTTCAAACTAATTATCATTCAATAGTTTTAAGTGATTTAGAGTTTAAACAATTAAAAGAAGAAAGTATAAAAGCAGGGGTGAAAATGAAAATATCCATTTTTGATTTTGATTATTTAGATGTTAAATTTATTAAAGACCAATTTGATGTATGTATTTCTTCATTTTTAAGTGTTAATTCTAAAGAAAAGTTTAATGAATTGATTTCACAGTATTTATATCAAGCTGAGTTCATCTCCTCTAAATGCATCAGTGTTTTAACTCCTTACGAAATTTCTTCATTGTATTTAAGAAAACTTAAACTTAAAGTTGTAAAAAAGAAGAGAATTTCATACAATTCAAAAGAAATTTTATTATACATCATTACAAGAAAATAAAAATATTATTACTGTAAGTACTTCTACTAAAAAATATTTTTATTTTCTCAATGCTTCTACAACATTCATTTTTGAGGCTTTAAATGAAGGAATGAATCCTGAAATTGCTCCAATTATACT
>JBLKOJ010000032.1:0-24520 GCA_047602745.1 Candidatus Woesearchaeota archaeon
GTGTTTTTTGCATAATAATATCTAATAAAACCACTTAATAAATGTTACTTCTACTTTTAGATAACAGGATCTGGACAGAGCCGTATTTAAGGGGAATTGAATTTATAAATTGTATTTAATTACTATACATTGAATTATACTATGACTACTTTAATGAAAGGAGTTACTCCTGAGTCTGATTTTGTGTTTGAGATTGAATCTTTGGATATTGAATATTTTCTTACTAATGAGAGTTTAGAAGCAATGATTGCAGGATTATCTGTTCAAGAAGATGATTCAATTTTAGTTAGAAAAGAGATGGACTCCAGCAATTTATAGGAAAATTTGATTTATTGGTGCATTAGCGATACTACTTAATAATGTAAGTAGATTTTTAATAAATATATCTGTAAAATTATTTTATGAGTAAAGAAGAAATTAATAATTACATTAAATCTAATTTAAATAATGGTTATTCTATTGAGCAAATTGAAAATGTTTTAAAAACCAGTAATTATGATGAGAAAGAGTATAAACCACTTTTAGATTTGTATAAAAATAATGATAATAAAACTAACTTAAGTAATATTACTGATGAAAAGTATGTAAATTCTAATTTAAAAAAAGAAAAATCTCCAAAGGAGGTGTTAAATATAATTGTATTGATATTTGGTATTCTATCTATTATCATTTTTGCACCCCTTGCTTTTATATCGATATTTTTGTACTTTTTTAGTGATAAGAGAGAATCTAAAAAAGCAGTACTAGGATTGATTTTATCAATTATAGGAATTATAATTTGGATTATAATCACAATATTTATAGCCTTCTTTGTAACTTCTTCCCAGTCATCCATAGATAGAGCCCAAGATATGCTTAACAGTTCAACTGAGGATAGGCTTAGTTCTTTATTTCAGGGAAGAGTTAAAATGTACGATTCTCCAAGTGGTGATGTAATACTTGAAATAGAAGAAATTAGAAATCTACAAAATACTCTTATGTTTAATGAGTTAATATTTGAAGGAAATCAGGGAAGAGTAATCTGTGATAGTGATTTTTATACAATTAATAGGAGAGAATCAAATATATTTGAATTTTCAAAAAATGATGGAGAAAGTTGTGATGGAGACTTTATTAAAGGAGTATATAATTTAACTATGAATGGTATTATTTCCTCTATTAAAGTAGAAAACATCAAATACGAATAAGATTCATTTAGTTATATACCCATAATACATTTTTTTATAAACTCCTTCTTCTTATTTTTAAGTATATGTTAGCAATTAATATGAAAGATGTTTCAAAAACATACAATAACGGATTTGTTGCTTTAAAAGAAGTCTCACTGCAAATTCAAAAGGGAGATTTTTTTGCACTTTTAGGGCCAAATGGAGCTGGAAAGAGTACAAGTATTGGAATTATTAGTTCTTTGGTTAATAAAAGTAGTGGAAGTGTAAAAATCTGTGGAATTGATATTGATCAAGATTTTAACAAAGCTAAATCGTATTTAGGAGTTGTTCCTCAAGAAGTAAATTTATCTATTTTTGAAACAGTTGAGCAGATTATTTTAAATCAAGCAGGATATTATGGAGTTTCAAGAAATATTGCTCTTAAAAGACTTGATTATTTACTTACAAAATTAGATATTATTGATAAGAAAAAAGCTCAAATTAGAATGCTCAGTGGTGGTATGAAGAGAAGAGTGATGATTGCAAGAGCATTAATTCACAATCCACAAGTTCTTATTTTAGATGAACCAACAGCAGGAGTGGATGTGGAACTTAGACATTTGATGTGGGAGTTTATTAAAGAGCTCCATCATGGCGGAATGACAATTATTTTAACAACACACTATTTAGAAGAAGCAGAGCAACTTGCAAAACATGTCGCAATTATCAATAAAGGAGAGATTGTAGAAAATACTACTGTAAAAGATTTATTAAAGCAACTCGATAAAGAAGTGTATGTTATTGATTCAAAAGATTCTCTTCCAGCTAAATTACATATTAAAGGAGTTGAGTTCAGCGTTCTTGATGAAACCACACTTGAAGTGACTGTTCAAAAAGGTATGAGTATTAATGCAATTATTAAAGAATTAGATTCACAAGGAATTGAAATTTCAGGAATTCGAAATAAGCAAAATAGACTTGAAGCATTATTTATTCAAAAAACAAAACGACAACAAGAAGATACAAAAGAATCTCATAATATTACTAGAAGAAGTAGTATTAGAGGTGGAAAAAAACAAGGAGTAGAAGAGGAGGAGGAGAGACAATAAAAATGGTTAAAGTTGTACTATTTGATTATGATGGTGTAGTTAATTTTGCACCTGAAATGTTTTCACAGCGAATTTCTCAAAGAAAACCAGGATTAGAAATAACATGGGAAAAAGATTTAAAATCATTTTTTACTCAAATATTTCCTTTATGTAAAATTGGAAAAAGAGATTTAAAAGATGAACTTTCAAAAATTCCTGAGAATGAAAATCAAAATGAAAATAGAAATGAACCTTACTTCAAATTGTGGGGATTTGAAAATGTAGATGAACTTCTTGAATTTTGGTTTAGTGGTGAGCAGTATCCATTTGATAAAATGCTAGATTTAATTACAGAATTAAAAAATAGAAACATTAAATGTTGTCTTGCTACTAACAATGAAAAGTATATTATTGATTATATAATTTCAAAAGGAGTTGGTTCTTATTTTGATAGAGTATTTTCATCTGCTAATTTGGAATGTATGAAACCTCAAAGAGAATTTTATGAACTTGTTTTTAATAGTTTAAAAGAAGAAAATATAACACTTCAACAAGATGAAGTTTTTTATATTGATGATGAAGAGGAGAATATTGAATCAGCACAAAATTTAGGATTTAAAGTATTTCATATGAAAAGTAAAGATTCTTTGGATGAGTTATATACAATTTTAAACAGAGAATTGTTAGATAGTAATGGAGGTAATAAATAAAATAATAGATAAAAATGGTACAAAAAAATGAAATTATTAAAGAGTTAAAAAAACATGAATTTGACTTTACAAATAGAGATGAGTATAATTATTTGAAAATTCAGTGGGTGTCATTTGTGACTATTTTTAGAAAAGAGGCAAGTCGAATTTTAAGAATTTGGACACAGACAATAGTTCCTTCTGTAATTACAATTACTCTTTATTTTCTAATTTTTGGAACGTTTGTTGGTTCTCAAATTGGAGATGTAAATGGTGTGAGTTATATGGCGTTTATCATTCCAGGACTTATTATGATGGCGATAATTAATAATTCCTATTCAAATGTGGTGAGTTCATTTTTTGGGGCGAAATTTCAAAAATCAGTGGATGAATTATTAGTCTCTTCCACATCTCCTCTTACAATTATTTTAGGATTTGTAGCAGGAGGAATGTTTAGAGGATTATTAGTTGGAATTGTAGTTACAATAGTTTCATTGTTATTTAATATATTTACAATTCACAATTATTTGGTAATTATCTCAACAGTATTATTAACGTCATTTATGTTTTCACTTGGAGGATTCATTAACTCTATGTTTGCAAAGAAATTTGATGATGTAATGTTAGTACCAACATTTTTATTGATGCCTTTAATTTATTTAGGAGGAGTATTTTTTTCAATTTCACAATTAAACGGATTCTGGCAAACAATTGCATTATTAAACCCAATTTTATACATTATCAATACATTTAGATATGGGTTCATTGGGCAAAGTGATATTAATATTTTCTTTGCATATGCAATGTTAATTGGTGCTTGTATTGTATTATTTGTAATTGCACACAGATTATTAGTTAAAGGATACGGGATGAGAAGTTAAGTACTCTCTAAACTTCTCAAGGAGAAGTTTGAATATTTTTTAGTTAGATAGTTAGATTATTTTTAATTTTAAATTAATAAAAAAATTTATAATTAGTATATTTTAAATATTGTTATGGTTAAAAATAAGTATGAAACTATAAGAAAAATAGTCAATCAATTTATAAATCAAGATGAAGGTTTTTATCTTCCTAATATTCAAAGACACTTTGTATGGAAAGAAGAACAGATAGAAAAATTATTTGATTCAATTATGAGAGAATATCCGATAGGAAGCTTACTTGTTTGGAAAACTCAGGAAAAAATTCAAATGAGAAATTTTATCAAAGATTATAGAAATGGGGAAAAATTGAAAACTAGTAAATCTGATAATAGTAGGAAATATTTAGTTTTAGATGGACAACAGAGATTACAAGCACTTTACATTTCATTAAAAGGAACTTTCAATAAAAAAGAATTATATTTCAATATTTTAAGTGGAGAGAAAAAAACTCCTGAGGAGATTAGTTATGAATTTAAGTTTAAATTCGAAGATAAAGCTATTTTTCCTTGGATAAAATTTAAAGATATTGTTTTATCTAATGAAGATACTATTGATTTAAAAAAAAAGTATTATAGTGAATCTGAGAAAAATAATTATAATTTAAATGATTCTGAAAAATATAGAATAGAAAAGAATATTAGTAAAGTTCAAAGAATTTTTGCTTCTAATGAAACAATAATTTATCAAGAGATGGATAGTGTAGATAATAAGAGTTTATATGAATTAGATGATATAGTTGAAGTTTTTATTCGTGCAAATTCAGGAGGAACTCCTTTAAATAAATCAGATTTAATTTTCTCTCTTCTTACTTCTAGGTGGGAAGAAGCAGAAGAGTCAATGGATGACTTACTCCAAGATTTAAATAGAACTGGTTATAATTTTTCAAGAGATTTTATATTGAAAACTTGTTTAACATTATTAAATAAGGGTGCTAGATATAATGTAGATAAAGTTAGAAAAAGTATTGATGATAAAGAGATTGAAGAGAATTGGAGTAAAATTTCAAATAGTATAAAAGATTTAAAAGATTTCATATATGAAAAAACTTTTTTAAAATCAGATCACTCAATTCCTTCTTATTTACTATATATACCTTTAATTTATTATAGATTTCATTATTTTGATAAATGGAAGAATAAAAATTCACAAGAAATTGTCGACTATATTTTGAGAACTTCAATTTCTGGTTCATTTAGTGGAACTCCTGATAATTTAATAGATAAATGTATAAGGCAAATAAATATAGATCAAGATTTTATTTTAAGCAAAATTTTTGAAAAAATAAAAGAAGATGGGAGAAATATAAATATTTCCAAAGAAGAATTATTGAATATAAAATATGGTTCTTCAAATTCACATATTATTTTGAATATTTTGTATAAAAATTTTAATTATACTCCTATTTTTAATGGTAATCAATTACAGCAAGACCATATATTTCCTCAATCAATATTAAAAAATTTAAAAGAATTTAATCCAGAATCAAATAGAAATTCATTATCAAAATTTCCAAAAGATTCAAGAGATCAATTAGCTAATTTAGCCTTATTGACTTTTGTAGAAAATGGAAGTGCTGGAAAATCTGATTCTTTACCTGATGTTTGGTTTAGTGATAAAACTGATGAGTATCTAGATATGCATTTAATACCAAAAGATAAAGAGTTATGGAAAGTTGAAAATTTTGATAAATTTATTGAAAAAAGAAAAGAATTAATTTTAGCCAAATTGGAATTTTTATTGATTTAGATTTGTAGTTTTCTTTTAATTTCCTCCTCTACATCCTCCTTACTCATGCTACCATTAATTGAGTGGAAATTATCGGGATAATAAATGGAGAAATATTCTCTTACTGAACTTGATTTTTTAATATAATCTTGAATTCTCGGATGAGGATTCTCAGGTCTTCCTCTTGATATTATCCTCTTCTCTAACTCTTCAAATGAAATTGAATCAAATGAAATAATACTTGAAATTGTGAACAATTTTTGAGACATTTCAATTTGTCCAAGTGTTCTTACAGCTCCATCTAAAATAAATGTAGTATCTTGAGAGTATTGAGCTATTTCTTGTTCTAATAATGATTTAATAGTATTATCATCAACATAGTTTCCACTTATATCTCCTGATTTTCTAATCAACTCTCCTGTTGAAATAGTGATTGAATTAGAAAGAGATTCTTGAAGTAATTTAGCTTGTGTTCCCTTTCCACACGCAGGAGGACCAATAAAAATAATACATTGAGGTTTTAGTTTACTATTTTTAAAACTCATTAAATACTAATTAAAGTATTTAGAATATAAATTTTGTTATTTAAATTATTCAAAAAATAATTTAATATTTAATTTTTATAAAATTAAACCAATAAACTATCAAATCCGACCAGAAACCCAATTATAAATCCAATGATAAATCCGATAATAGATAGGATTAAAAATAAAGTTACAAATGAAATAACTCCTGCAAGTACAACATTTAATATTTGCATGTTATGAGTCACTGAAAATGTTTTTATAATAACTGCAATTGCATAAATTCCAACTCCAAATGAGATTAAGTTCAAAGGTAGAGTAGCTATAATTAATCCAGTTTCACTTTTAATAAATACTGCTAAAATAGTTTGAAGAATAAGTATTATAACACTCACTATAAAAGAAGGTATGTATATGTATGTAAATAATTCAAAAGTTTTTGAGAACGATTGATCCCCTCCAAATACATTTATCCACATTTGACTCCATAATGAGAATAGCAGATAACCTATTGGAATTAAAATAACTCCTCCAATTATAGCACCTAGAAAATAAAATATTAATTCTATACCACTTAATGCACTTGTTACAACAAATTCATTTAGGGCAAAAATAATTCCCATAATCAATCCAAATATTGAGAAAGCAATTAAGTTTGTACTAATACTTGGAGCTTGACTTTCTCTAAGTTCTCTATGTACATTTTCATCAAATGTCCATAATCTATATGCATAATTAATATATAAATTTAAATCCATAGTTAACTTTCTATTTTTAATCTTTAAAAATATTTCTAACTTTAAAAAGAGAATTTCATTTATTTTTTTTGTAAATATTACTTTAATATTACTAACTTAAATGATTGGATATTACATACTTTTATATGTAAATCTAGACTAAACTTACTATGATAATTAAAAGTGAACCTTCTCATTTTAAAGTTCATGAGATATACGACTTAGAGCAATTACAACAAGAAAAAGGAGTTGGAGGAAAATATGCATATTTTATTTTTACTAAAACTAACTTAACTCATCAAAAAGCAATCATATTTCTTGCTCAAAAATTGGGTATTAATTCAAAGAGAATTCATTTTTGTGGTGCAAAAGATAAAGTTGCAATTACAACACAATTAATTTCAATTCAAAATTGTTCAAAAGAAAAAGCTCAAGAATTTGTTGAAATACTAAGTTCTCAAAGTAAAGATATGAAACTCGAATATATAGGACAATTTAATGAGAGATTAAACTTATCAAATAATTTAGGAAATAGATTTGAAATTATTCTTGAAGAAGTAAATGAAGAACAAAAAAAGAAATTTATGAGTAAAGAACAAAAATTTAAAGTATACAATTTTTTTCAAACTCAGCGTTTTGGAATTAGTAAAAATACACACAAAATTGGATTACTTTTAATTAAAAACCAAATTAAAGATGCATTGTTTGAAATTTTATTATCCCTCCCTTCAAATATTGAAGATGAAGAGGAGAATATAAAAATTAATTCTTACACTACATTAATTCAAGAAATTAAAATAAATTTTGAAGAATTCTCACAAGAGGAATTAAAAATACAATATCAAAAAGTTAAAGAAGTTCTACCCCAATTTTTAAGAGGATGTTCTTCAATTATTAATCATTTAATTAATACTCCAAAAGATGTAAGTGGAGCTTTGAGAACATTACCTAAAAAACTCAGAACTCTATATGTACATGCATTTCAAAGTGCGATATTTAATAAGTACCTTCTCTATATTAAACATAATAATTTAGACACAGAAGAAATTAGTTTAGTTGGTTTTGATATGAATATTCAAAGTAGTGGATATGAAAAAAATATTGAGTTATTACAAGAATTAGAATTATCAGTAGAAGATTTACATTTAAAACATATGCCTGAGTTACAATTATATTCAATTATAAAACCTGTGTATTCATTAGTGGATTCTTACTTGTGTAGAGAACTTTCAGAGAATTCAATTATAATTGAGTTTGTTTTAGAAGCAGGATGTTATGCTACACAGGTAATCGCAGAAATTGGTGAGGAGGAGGAGATAATTACGTTTTAGACTAATATTTTTAATTTTTTTTATGAAATGTTAAAGAATCGTTTAAATAAGTATAATGATGTAATTCAACTGGTCTAAATGTATCATATACTAATTCAGCATTAAGCCACTGAGCTAACTCTTCTTTATTTCTAATAGTTGCAGATAGTCCCAATATTCTAATTTTATTGTATTTAATTTTAAAAAGAGTAATTAATACTTCAAGTGTTGGTCCTCTACTCTCATCATTGAGTAAATGAATTTCATCAATTATAATGAGTCCCACATCGTTCATAAAATCTTTTGAGTGTCTTAAAAGAGAGTCTAATTTTTCAGCTGTAACTAAAAGTAAATCGAAATCTTTTACATAATTTTGAGTTTGAACTTCTCCAATTGAAATATGAACTGAAAAATACTTAGAATATAACTGATCAAATTCTTTATATTTTTCACTAGCTAAAGCTTTTAAGGGTACAACATAAATAACTCTTTTTTTAAACTCTAGGATTGTTTGAAGCATAGCAAATTCTGCAATTAATGTTTTTCCTGAAGCAGTTGGAGCTGATACAATCATGTTATTTTGAGTTGTAAAAAGTCCTTGATTAATAGCTTTTTCTTGAGAAGGTCTTAGTGATTTTAAATCTAGTTCTTTAATAATATGTTGAATAGAAGGAGGAAATAGATTAATATCAACAGTATTCATAATAAGATATAAAATATGTAGTTATTTAAATATATTGGTTATGAGGAGGAGAATTTTATAATTATTGTTTGTTTTAGTTTTATTGAATATTTTGGTATACTAATTTTTTCAAATCTTCTATTGTATTAAAATGATAATATTCTCCTTTGGGATAAAGCATACAAATTGCATTATTTTTGGTACACATTCCTAAACAATATGTTGCAGTAACTTTAACTTTTAAAACTAGTTTTTCTTCAATAATCCATTTCTTAAATTCTTTAAATTTTTCTCTTGTGAATTGCAAATTACAATGAGTCATATCTGAGTTTTCACGTTTATTTATACATATAAGGAGATGGATTTGAGGAGATGGAATTGTAGTTTCTTTTTTTTCTAGCACCATTTTGTATTTTTAATTTAGTTAAATTCTAACTCTCCAATGGACTTTTAATTTTCTTTAATTGCTCATTTGCAATTTTAGTATAGATTTGTGTGGTTGATAAATCGCTATGCCCTAAGAGTTCTTGAATAATTCTAATATCTACTCCATCTTCAAGTAAATGTGTTGCAAAAGAGTGTCTGAGTGTGTGTATGTGTATATCTTTATTAAATGATACTTTCTCTTTTGCTTGTTCTAGAATTTTTTGTATCATTCGAGGTGAGAAAGGATCTCCTTTATTGTTAGTAAATATGAAATCATTTTTGTCTTTATGAAGAGTAGAACAATACATATGTAATTCATCTACTAAAAACTGAGGTAGAATGCTCATCCTATCTTTTCCTCCCTTACCCTCACGAACCCAGATTGTTTTATCAGTAAATCCAATATCTTTCATTTTCAGATTAATTACTTCACTTAAACGTAAACCTGCAGCATAATAGATTTGAAGCATTAATTTATGTTTAGAGTTTTTGATGTGTGAGAATAACTCTTTAAGTTCTTCTTTACTTAAAACCTGAGGCGTTTTTTTTTGAAATTTAGGAGTTTTTATTTCAAAATTCTTTTTATGTAGTTCGTTGTAATAGAAAAGTAAAGCTGCTTTAATGAGTCCAATAGTTCTTGGATTAATTTTCTTTTCCAATTTATGAGCTAAATAGAGTTTAATATCTTCTTGAGTAATTGTTGTAATTTCAGTCCTTTCTTCTTCACAAAATTCTAAAAATTGCTTAAGATATAGAGAATACATTTTTTGAGTATGTTTAGAAAATCCCCTGAGTTTTAATTCAGTTACCAGTTCTTTATTTTGTGATATAATTATTGGATTAATGTTTTTAAAGTTAGAATTGGGATTAGAATTAGCCGGAGGAGGAGAATTAAAATTTTGATTTGAATCCATATAAAAATATTATACGAACTATTTTTATATATTTTTATACTTATATTTCGTAGTAAATCTTAATTTTTAGCAATAGAAATATTCATATACTTATGTATACTTAAGTATATTAAATTAAAATGACTAAAACTACAATCATACTAGGAATTAATACAAAAAGAGAATTAGATTTATTTAAAGAATATAAAAATGAAACATATGATGAAGTTATTAATAAATTAGTGTATATTGCAAAGAATGTAAAAGAGCAACCAGAACTGAGTCAAGAAACAATTTTAGCTATTGAGAATGCTCGAAACAGAATTAAAGAAGGAAGATTTATAACAGAAAAGGAAGCTTTAAGAAGACTTGGAATGTAAAATGTATTCTTTAAAATTTGATGAAAAGGCACTATAATCTATTGAGAAATTTCCAAAAGATATTCAAAAGAGAATTATTAAAAAACTTCAAGAAGCAAAAAAAATCTCTACACTATTTTCTTAAATTCACTAATAGAGATGAATTTAAAATTAGAGATGGGGAGTACAGAATTATTGCTGATATTAATTGATGCCAAAATTATAATGTTGATATTATATGCAAATCATAGAAGAAGAGTGTATAAAAAATTTAAATAGAATTCAATTTAAAAATAATACAACAATTTATAAAAAATACTTGACTAAAATATTTATGGATTTATCTTCTTTTGGTGTAGATGTGAAAAAGGAACAAGCACCCGCTGAAATTATTAATCAAGATTTAGATATTAGTATGAGTGATTTGAAACAGACTCATAAAATTCAAGAAATTGAGAGATTTTTACCCTGGTTTATGAAATATCAACTTGAAGACATCTCAACTCTTCCTAAAACTAAAGCAATTAAGCAAATAGATGATTTTTTCAATTCTAAAACTCCTAAAAAAAGTATTTTACTTGTGGGAGGTCCTGGAAGTGGGAAGACTTCAACACTACTTGCATACGCAAAAGCATACAACTTAGAAGTAGTTGAATTAAATGCAAGTGATGTACGTTCAAAAAAATCAATTACTCAATTTTTAAGTGAAATATTACGTTCAAAATCTCTATTTAATCAAGAGAAATTAATTTTAATTGATGAAGCAGATGGAATTTCAGGAACATATGATAGAGGAGGTGTCAATGAAATAATTTCTCTGATGAAAAATTCTAAACATAAATTTGTATTTACTGCAAATATTAAAGAATCTAATCAAGTTAAAGCCCTTAAAAAAGTGGCAACTCTTATTGATTTTGAAGAGCATACTAAAGAATTACATTTAAGTATTGCTAAGAGAATTTTTGAAAAAGAAGAAATTACATACGATGAAAAAGTACTTAATGATTTTATTGAACATCATAAATCAACTGATATTAGAGGATTTATTAACGACTTGCAAGCCCATAGTTCAATTGATAAAGAGTTTATTCCAAGTGATGTATTTGAGAAGCGTTCATACAAGGCAAAAATTGAAGAGTTAATTTTCACTATTTTTAATTCAAATAATGCAAAAGAAGCTCTTGAAAAAAGTTCGTATCAAGATGTATTAATTGATGATATTATGTTATATTTAGAGGAGAATATTATTCAATTACAACCCAGTATAAGACTTAAAGCATTTTTAGAAATATCAAAAGCAGATGCGTATAAAAAAAGAATTTATAAATGGCAATATTGGAGATATTTAGTATATATTTATTTCTATTCATCGTATGCAGTTAATACCTTTGCACAAGAAGAGAATAGAATAATCTCAAAAATTGAACAAAATCAACGATTATTAAAGGGATGGATTTTTGGAAGTAAAGTATTGAGTTTAAAGGGGAGAACTAAATTACAAAAACAAAAAGATGAAGACGTAACACCAATTGAAGAATTTGCAAATTTAATTCACAGGTCATACATTAAAACGAGAAAAGAAGATTTGGGATATTTGTATATGTTTTTACAAGATGAGGAGTTATGTAATGATTTAGAAGAGAGAGGAATTTTAAATGATAAAATACGAAGTTCTTTAGAGTATTGTTTTAATTGAGATGTTTTGAAAAAATTAATATTAGTTAAAGTAATCATTTTATTATTGTCGAAATTTCTGCACTAGTTTTTTTATTGATTACTTCTTTTTAACACTTTTTAAATGTAATGAAAAAGATTTAAAAAACTGGAGTTGTTGGTTGTGTGTACAATGAAAATACAACAAAAATTAGTCGTATTTTTTTCATTGTTTTTCGTGTTCTTGTTAGCAGGTTGTTCTGCTCCTCAAGATCCAATTGAAACAATAAATGATGACAACGTAATTGTTGAAGATACAGATACAACAACTGACACTACACAATCAGGAGATGTTCAAAGTCCAGCAGGAGAAGTGGTTCCAGGACAAGAGCAAACTCATAGGGATATGACAGATGTAGTTGCAAGAGTTAATGGAGAAGAGATAATAGCCCAAGATGTTGCAGTATTTCAACAAAATATGATGATGCAAGGTCAAGAAGTTAGTGAAGATATGGTTCTTAATCAAGTAATTGGAGAAGTGTTATTATCACAAGAAGTTCAAAATTTGGGAATTGAAATAAGTGATGAAGAAGTTGAAGAAGTAATAGAGTCTCAATTAGCTATGCAAGGTTTAACATTAGAAGAGTATAAAGAGCAAGTTGAAATGCAAGGAGCTTCATTTGATCAAGAATTTCAAGAGATTAAACAAAGTTTAGCAGTTCAAGCATATATAGATAGTTTACTTGAAGAAGCAAATTTTGAAGTTACTCAAGAAGAAATTCAAGAGTATTATGAACTAGCTAGAATGGAAATGGGAGATGAATTACCTTCGTTAGAAGAAGTTGAATCTCAAATTGTTCAAATGATTGAAACCGAGTTCCAACAACAAATTATTAATGAAGTTGTAACTGAGTTGCAAGAAGACGCAGATATTGAATTTAGTTAAATTTTATTTAGAATAATTAACAATTAAATTCATTTTTTTACAATTATTCTTAATCTATAAATTTAAATATTTTTTATTTTTAATTTAAATTTAGAATTCTAAATCTTTAAATATTACCTAATATATTTTTAACCATGGTTGCACTTACAATTATAGTTATTGTAGTCCTTGCTCTTATTATTTTTGTATTAGCAGGACTTAGAGTTATTATGCAATATGAGCAAGGTATTAAATTTACACTTGGAAAATTCACTTCTATGATGGAACCTGGTTTAAATATAGTAATTCCAGTTATTCAAACATTTGAACGAGTTGATATTAGAATTAAGACTGTTGATGTTCCAAAACAAGATTGTATTACTAGAGATAATGTGTCTGTTAATGTTGACGCAGTAACGTATTATTATGTAGCAGATGTTCAAAAATCTATTTTAGATGTTGAAGATTTTTATTATGCTATATCTCAACTCGCACAAACAACTATGAGAGATGTTGTAGGAGAAGTTTCACTTGATGAACTTTTAGCAAATAGAGACTCCATTTCAGATAAAATTAAATCAATTATTGACAAGGCGTCAGATAAATGGGGAATCAAAGTTGAAAGAGTTGAGTTAAAACATATTGAACTTCCAGAGAGTTTGCAAAGAATGATGGCAAGAGAAGCAGAAGCTGAGCGTGAGAAGAGAGGAATTATTATTAAATCTGAAGGAGAAGTGACAGCTTCAAAAAATTTAGCAAAAGCAGCTGAGACACTTGCTAAACATCAAGGGGGAATGCAGTTAAGAACTCTGCATACTATTAATGATATCGCCTCAGATGACTCTCAGAAGTTCATCTTCTTCCCAACGGAATTTATTGATGCAATGAGAGGAAAGAAGTAGCTTTATTAAAATACATTTATAAATACTGCTAATTGATATTAATTATGGATAGAAAAGTTGAGTTGAGATTATTTGCTCTATTAATCCTCTTTTTACTAGTAATTGTTTTATCTTTGATGATTTATCCTTTCATCATCCCTATTTTTTTAGGTGTCACACTAGCATTCTTATGTTATCCATTTTATCATTGGTTAATGCAAAAAACAAAGAGCACGTATCTCTCAGCAATACTCTCAGTATTAGCTCTTTTTTTTATATTTTTAATTCCAATATCTTTGGTAGGAGGATTAGTTGTAAATCAAGTAATATCTTCTGACATTAATATTAGCTCGTTTGAAGAATATGAACTGTTTATTGCAGAACTCATAGGTGTTGAGTTTACTCTCTCAGAAGTTGTACAAGATGTAAGAGAGGCTTTTATTGAAAATTTACAAGAATATTCGAGTATTTTTGTATCAGCTACAACCACATTTTTAATTGGATTGTTGATAACATTATTTATATTTTTTTATACGTTATTACACAAAAATACTTTTTTACAAGCATTTAAATCAGTACTTCCATTTTCTGAGAAGAATTCAAATTACTTAATTGAACAAAGTGGTTTTGCTATTAAAGCTCTATTAATTGGACAAGTGCTAACAGCGATAGTTCAAGGAACATTAGGTATGATTGCGTTTTTTATTGTTGGAATCCAAGGGGCACTTTTTTGGGGAGTTGTAATGATTATACTCTCCTTAATACCAATAGTAGGAGCATTTTTAGTATGGCTTCCAGCAGGAGTTTTTTTACTTTTAGAAGGAGAAATTGTGAAGGGAATTTTTATGTTGTTATGGGGTGCATTAATTGTAAGTCAAATTGATAATATTATCAGGCCTAAATTAGTAAATAGATACTTTAAGCTACATCCTGTTTTAATATTTTTAGGAGTCTTTGGAGGATTACATCTCTTTGGTATGATTGGACTTATTATTGGGCCTTTAATTTTTGCGTTCTTTATGTTATTTTTTGAAATATATAAAAAAGAATATATGCACTTAAGAACTATTGAATCAAAATAATTAATTAAGTTAGAATGAGAATTTGATTATTCTATTCTTCTTAATACACAATTTTATAAAGCTTATTTTTGATTATGTATTATAATGGATACAACTAAATCTGATTTTTCTAGAAACATTCTTTCTAAAACTGATTTTAAACTTGGACTTGAATGTGAATATGCTCTGTGGTATACATACCATAATGATGAAATTCAAGAGGAATTATCAAAAGATGCTCAGTTTAGAATTGATGAAGGAATTGAGGTTGGAGAACTTGCTCAAACATATTTTCAAGATGGCGTACTAGTTGAGAAAAATGTACATTTTGAAGAATATTTAAAACTTGAAAAAACATTATTTGAAGCTCCTCTTAGAAATTCTCAATATTATGCAAGAGTTGATATTTTAAGAAAAAATGAAGATTCTCGTAATTCATTTGATATTATTGAAGTAAAGAGTTCTACATCTCTAAAAGATGAACATGTCTATGATTGTGCGTTTCAACTATATGTTGCAAAAAGCTTAGGAATTACAATTAATAACGTGTATGTGATGTATTTGAATAATGAGTATGTTAAAGAGGGTGAAATTGATGTTAATGAGTTGTTTATCCTTGAAGAAGTGACTTTGAGATGTTTAGAATTACTTGAGGAAGTTGAAGAGAAAAGTACTTGGTTTTATGAGTTAATTAATTTTCTTTCTTATTCTTCTTTTAGAGCAAAATATCATACTTGCAAAGGGTTTAAACATTGCCCAATTCCAAAGATTCATTATGATAATTTCAAAGAACATAATGTTTTTGAATTATATAGAGGAGGTAAAAAATGTAATGTGTTATACGAGGAGTATAATGTAACTCACATTGATGAGATTACTCATGAGATGATTGAGGAGTTAACACTTAATGAAAAACAACAAATTCAAATTAGAAGTGTTAAAAATAGAGAGGAGTATATTAATCCTTTTATGATTTTAAATTTCTTAGACTCTTTACAATATCCTTTATATTTTGTAGATTTTGAAACGTATACTACTGCAATTCCTCTACATAATGGATTAAAACCCTTTCAAAGAGTTCCATTCCAATTCTCTTTACATATTATTTCACATAAAGGAGCAAAACCTGAGCACTATGAGTTTTTAGCTAGTGGAAAAAATGATCCTAGAGAAGAATTTATTTCTACTCTGCAATCGTATATGAATACAACTCAGGATACTAAGGGTTCAATTATTGTATATAATGAGGGGTTTGAAAAAGGTGTATTAAAAGAACTTAGTGATTTTAATTCTAAGTATAAAGATTTTGTTTTAAGTTTGAATCCTCGATTTGTGGATTTATTAGTGGTGTTTAGAAATTTTTGGTATCATCATTATAATCAAAGAGGAAGTTGTTCTATTAAAGCTGTTCTGCCTTGCTTAGTACCTCATAAAAAATATTCAGATTTAGAAATTTCAAATGGTTCTGATGCGAGTTTAGAATATTTTTATTCAATTTTTAAATATCAAGATGAAGAGAAGATTGCAAAATTACGTGAAGATTTATTAAAATATTGTGAGTTGGATACGCAGGCAATGATTGATATACTCTATGCATTGGAGGAGAAGTGTAATAATTAGACAGTTTATTTAAAATTTTTTTGATAATTATAAAAAAATTTATTAAATGAAAATCAATGTTATGGCCATGATTAACATCCCTATAAATAATCCTGTAATTGATAAATGCTCTTCACCAGAATCTTTAAAAGTAATTGGTAATATTTCATCAAAACTAATAAATATCATAATTCCTGCAACAAAAGCCAAAGTATAAGCTAAAATTACTGGTGTCATAAAATTAATAAAAAATATTGCTGCAATTACAGCACCTAAGGGTTGAGCCATCCCTGATAAAAATGAATACCAAAAAGCTTTTGCTCTACTTTTAGTTGAATAATAAATCGGTGCAGAAATTGCAATTCCTTCAGGAATATTGTGCACAGCGATTGCAACTGCAAGAGCTATTCCTAATTCAATGTCGATTACTGAACTCATAAAAACTGCAATTCCCTCAGGTAGATTGTGGATTGCTACACCTAATGCCACTAGTAAACCTGCTCTTTTTATCTTTTTATTTTCATTATCTTTTTTAAAATGTTCCTCTTCAATATATTTATGAGGTATTAAAAAATCTAATAACATCATAAAACCTACTCCTATAAAAAAAGCTACAAAAGCTTTTGTCATACCTATATCTTCAACTGCTTCAGGTAGTAATTCTCCAAACGATATAAAAATCATCACTCCAGCTGCTAGTCCTAATGAGAAAATTAAAATTTTCCTATTGAAGTTCTTGAAAAATATAGGGATTAAACTACCTATTCCTGTTGAAATAGCCGCAACTAACGTTATAACTAATGGTAAAAATAAATAATGGTCTATCATTTTTCCATATAATTTTTATCGTTAAATTCTTAATTCTTGTAAATTATAAATTAAAGAATAAAAAACGAAATGTTTGAAATTTAAATCAGACTTTGACAATATAATTTTTATAATAAGTCTTTGCTTTATTGTTAGCTAAGAAATTACTTATTATTAAACTTATCAAAGCAGATTAATAGTTATAATATAGTGTTATTTATAAATCTTTTTGTAAAATTGTGTCATTTCTTAGAAAATTTCTTGATAATACTAAGCTTTAAAATTCTCATAACCGTTTATAATTTTAAACCTTGAAAGAAATCATTTGATTTTATAAATATAAAATAAGATAGATAATTAGTCCTATTGAAAATCCATGAAACATTGAAGTAATTAATAAATCGACCATTGAATAACTTTCAAGTTCTTTAAATTGTAAAACAAATTTTTCAAATATAAAAAATAGGAAAATACCTATAAATGGAATAATTCCAATAAATATACCTCCTACAATAATACTAAATGTACTAAGAAATAAAATTAGAAAGAGGACTCGAAACCTAAAGAGAATTGGTTTAATACCATAAGTATGAATTTTTAACATTTTTTAATTAAAAGATTTAAGAAGCTACGCTTCTTCAGTATCAACATATCCAGAAACATTTTCTAAATCTAAACTTACAACTCCACTTACTTTATTAGTATCCATTGTTACCCCATAAATGAACTGGGAGGATTGAATCAAATATTCACTGTGACTTACCACAATATATTGAGCTTTAGAAGAATTTTGTGCAATTAATTTACCTAACTTTTCTGAGTTCATAATATCAAGTGCTGCGTCAATCTCATCAAATATATAAAAATTAGCAGGATTAAACTCTTGAACAGCAAAAATAAAAGCAACTGCTGTAATAGTCTTCTCTCCTCCACTTAGTGATTTGATATCTAAATAATTCTTCTTAGAGAGTCTTACTTTAATTTCAACTCCTGAATTGAAAATATCTTTTTCATTTTCAAGTAATAGTTCTGCTTCTCCTTTAGTAGATAATTGGGAATATACTTGAGCAAATTTATCTTTTAGAACAGTAAATGTTTGCATAAATTTAAGCCTTTTCTTATCATCCATCTCAGATATAAAGTTCATAATATCACCTTTTTCAACATTTAATTTTTCTCTTTTCTCTAAAAGTACATCAAACTCTTCTTTAATTTGGTCATAAATAGCAACTGCTTTAAGATTAATAGAACCAAAACCACTCAATTTTGTTTTTAGTGAATTCACTTCATTTTGCAGAGCTTTCATATCTTCAATAGTTGGAAGCATTTGTTCAATATATGCTAAAAACTCTTCAAATGTTGATGCGTGTTCGTGCTCAACAAAGTCAGCTTGAATTTCACTTCTAAGCATATCTTTTTCATCTTTGTAAATTTTATCAGCTCCCTTATACTCCTCTAAATTGTAATGAATTCTATTGAGAACTTCTTTAACTTTTTCAAATTTCTCATATTCATTAGTATATCTTTTTTCTTGATACACTTTTTTCTCTTTAAGTTCATTTCTTTTATCAATAATTCCTTGATACTCTTTAGAGAGTTCTTTTTCTTTAGATTTTAACTCTTTAAGTTGAGCATTCTTCTCAGACATAGTTTTCTTAATTCCATCAATTTGTGTTTCTAATCTCTTCTTAGCTTCTTTAGAATCTTCTATAATTTTATTTGAATTTTTAATTTCAGGCTCTAAAACATTATTAATTTGAATGGTGTAACTTCCAATTTCTTGACTTACTTTAAACATTTCATTTTGAAGATTCTCTTTTTCTTCTTCAAGAGTATTTAATTCCTTAAACTGAGAGTTTTGAGAATTCGCAACTCCTCTTAAACTTCGTTTTTTATCTTCTAATGTTTGAAGAGAAGCATTTAATTCGTTTAAATCTCTATCAAGTTTTTTAAGTTGAGAATTAATAATTTCTTTATCTCCTACAATTTGTTCATATTCTCTTTTTAAGGATTCATTTGAACTTGAATCAATTGATAATATTTTTTCAATTTTTCCAATCTCACCTTCTAAATTTGCTTTCTCCTCCCTTAAACTATAAATTTTTTCTTCACTCTCATCTCTAAATCTCTTCACTTCTTGAAGCGATTGTTCAACAATAGAACTTCTTTTAACAATATTGTCTAATTCTTCTCTAGTTTTTTGATCATTAAACCCACCTCCGCTTTGTTTTTGAGCCCTATAACCTCCACTCATAGCACCCGTTTTAGCAACTAAATCTCCATCTAAAGTTACCATCTTATAACTTCCAATTCCAATACTTTTAGCACTTTCAATTCTATCAATTACTAATGTATCAGTAAAAATTAATTCAAATACCTGTTTATATTGAGGAGAAAACTCAATTAGATTTAATGCATAATCCACAACTCCTTTTTTGGTAAGTACACTTCTATCTACATTTACTCCTCCTCTTAACTTGTTAAGTGGTAAAAATGTAATAGTTCCAACTCTTTTTTCCTTTAAATAATTGATATATGTAGTAGCTGTTGAATCATCTTTTACAACAATATTACTCAAAGCTCTTCCTGCAATAGTTTCAAGTGCTTTTGAATATTTAGAATCAACAGTCGCAAGCTCACTTACAGTTCCAATAATGTTTGAATCTTTAGTTTTAAATTTTAAGATTTCTTCTACAGCTCTATTTGAACTAATATGTGCCATATTTTGCTGAATTTTAGCATTTAATTTATGTTCTTGTTCCCTGAGTCTTTCAAGCTCTTGACGTAGATTTCCCCACCTTGCACTATATTCACTATTTTGATTTGCAGTTTTTGATATTTCAATAATTAAAGTTTTAAGTCTTGTTCTCATACTCTCAATTTTTTGAATTTGATCTTTATTATCATGCAGTTTTTGCTGTTCTTCATTCTTTTGAGACTCAATATATTCAAGTTTTGTATTTACTCTTTCTACTTGAACAAGTAATTCTTGTTTATTTCCCTCTTTAACATTTTTCTTTTCTCTTAATTCATCTATTTCTAATTCAATTCTATCAAGTTCTTGTGAATCATTTCCTGAAACATTCCCTCTAATTTTTTTAATATGATCTTGAATTTCTTCAACCCTTTTTTCAAATGATACTTTTTTAGACTCCAAGTCAGTTTGTTCTTTTTTTAATGTTGAAATTTTTTCTTGAGTAGTTTTAATTGATTCTTGAAGTCCAATAATTCTTAATTGAACTTCGTCTCGTTGTTTTTGTAAATCTGAAGTCTTTTCTTGAGAATTTTTCACTTCAGCTTCAATCCTTGTAATTGAATTGGTAACTTCTAAAAAATCTCCGTGAGATGTAATTTCAATTGTTTTTTCAATTTGCTCAAGTTCACCATCAATTTCACTAATTTTATTTTGAAATATTGACAATTTTTCTTGTTGTTCTTTAACAATTCCCTCTTGTTTAATTTTTTCTTCTTCTTTTTTTTCAATTTGAGTTAGGTTTTTTCTAATTCTTGATTTTAACAATAATAATGATTTTTCTTGAAGTTGAGACTTAGTAGTATAAAAAGCTTGAGCATTTTCTTTTTCTGATTTTAAATCTTTTAAATATCGAGTCTTTTCGTTTAATAATAAGTCTGCATCTTTTAAACTTTGTTCAACTTGTTCAAGTTTTTTAAGAGAATCTTGTCTTTTATGTTCATATTCACTCACTTGAGAAATTTCTTCAATTAGTAATCTTCTCTCATTTGAGGTCATATTTACAATTCTCATGATATCTCCTTGTAAAATTATATTATATCCATCGGGGTCTATTTGTGCTCTTTTAAGAACTTCAACAATTTCAGTTCTAGTTACTTTTTGATTATTTAATAAATATTTCGATGCACCAGTTTTACTCACAACTCTAGTTATTTTAATTTCATCTAAATCTACTTCAAGTAATTCTCTTTGTCCATTAACAACATCATTTGATAAAAAAATACTCACTTCTGCTTCTTTACTAGCATTTTGATGTTTTCCTCCATTAAATACTAAATTTCCAAGCTTATCAGCTCTAAGTCCTTTTGAAGACATTCTTCCCAAAACAAAACATAAAGCGTCAAATACATTACTTTTCCCTGAACCATTAGCACCTACAATAGTATTAAATCCATCTTCAAAATTAAGGACAGTTGGATTTGCAAACGATTTAAAACCTTGAAGTTTTAATCTTTTAATAATACTCATTTTCACACCTCACAGATTTTAAAACTTCTGGACAACGAACGTAACGAAGTGAAGTGACCTTGCCTTGGAGCTTCAAACGTTTAATTATTGACATTTTAGAATCACCTCTTTATTTAAACCCTTAGTTATTGACATCTTAAAATTTCCTCACTGATAACTTTTCTTTTATTAAATACTACTAATAACAATCTAGAATAATTTCCATTACTATTCAACATACATTAAAAATTATAAAATCAACATATAAAATTTAGTCGTGACTTAGAAGGAGTATTTAATCAATTATTATAATTCAAAGTATTAAGACCACCTTTTTTGCTCCAAATAACTAATTGATTGTTCTGGATCTACAAATGCAAGTAAAATCTTTTTTTTAGTAGAGTGTGCAACTCTATTTATTGAGAATAATTCTTGAGGTGAAAATTCCTTTCTAGAGTTACAAATAAAGACTAGATGAGTTGCATGGTAGGAGTTTGTTTTAGAATTCAAATTCATATCATGTTTATCGTAAATTCTAAAATGAGCTCCAAATTTTAACGCTTGTTTAACAAAAAATCCTTTATGAATTAAGTCTTGATATACTAAAAATTCTTCACGAGTTAGATTAAATTGTTCTAAAAATTGTTCTTTAGAAATAAATTCAATTCCTTTAAATGATACATTTTTTTTGTGGAAGTATATATATAATACTTCAAGAGAATCTAGAACTAAACCTCCTTGTTTATCATACAAATTAGAATCAAATGTTCCAAACCCTTTTGAGAGGAGATGATTTCCAACTCTACTCTTGACCATAAACATATTTGCCTGATATTCAATTATTATGTTCATTTTCTAAAATTCTCAATTTTAATTTTTTTATGTTTCAACTTTGTTATCATTTCTAACCAGTCCCACAACTCCTATAATTTGATTTGGTAGTATTACTTCAAAAAAATCATTATGATTCATCTCAGTTATTTGTATTTGAGATTCAAATTCCCTTACATCTTTTAATACTACAATTTCTTCTATAATTGAAGTATCTTGTTTATCTTTAATGATTTCTAATATTAGTCCTTTTGAATATAAAAAATCTGACTCGGGTTCTTGGAAGTTTGAAATGTAGAGTATATAATCCTCGACTCTAAAATCAATATCAGTCACTATTAATCTATTTTCAATTAGTTCAAATTCATTATCTTGAAATCTCATTGAAACAAACGAAATATTGGAATTTTCAGGAGATAATAAACTTAAATCATCTATAAAAACTCTATTAAAAATAGAATTTTGTTCATATTGAGATATATTAGAATTAAAGGAATCAAATCTATTTTCTCTTCCTCTCTCAACTTTATCAAGTTCTTCTAAAAGAGATTTTGTTTCAATCAAGTGTCTCTCAATACTAGCATCTGCTAATACTTCTCTACTTAATATAATGAGTAATAATAAAAAAAGCATTAAACCAAAAATAAAGAAAATTGTTAAAAAATAATTCAACATAGAGTTATACAGATATGAACCCCAAGAAACTTTTATCTTTTTAGAATTTGTAATTTCTTGCTTTTTTATCATATTGATATAATGAAATAAAACTATTTAAACTTATGCTTCAATTTTACGTTCATAATGTTTCATCGAACTTCTCACTTTTCCTTCTTTTAAATCTCTCATTTTATTTCTACAAAATTTAGAACAACAATTATCCATTAGAGGTAAACATCTATGACACATAATAAACTCCTTATCACATTGAGGACACGTATGAATATCCGTACATGGAACATAACACATACTACATTGTGGCTTTTCTAAATGTTTTTCTTGCTCTTTAATGTCAATTGGAATTGCCCCTCTATCATCAAATACAAAACATAATCCTTCCCAGTTACTTTGACCTCTTTGAATTCCATAATTAATAATGCCTCCATTAATCTGGTATACATCATTAAATCCATTCTCTTTCATCCAAGCAGTTGCTTTTTCACATCGAATTCCACCAGTACAATATGTTACAATTTTTTTACCTTCAAGTTTATCTTTAATGCTCTCAACAGCTTGAGGAAATTCAGTAAATTCCTTAATAGGAAGAGGAATTGCATTTTTAAAGTGTCCAACTTCATATTCATAATCATTTCTCGAATCAATAATTACAAAATCATCTTTATTTTCTTCATACCATCTATCCAATTCAGCGGGTTCTAAATAATTTCCTGTATTTTCATAATTATACTCTTGTCTAAGTGTAATAGTCTCTTTTCTAATTTTAACATTCATCCTCTTAGAATTAAATCTATTAGTTGGATTATGTTTAAACCACATATCTCTAAATTCTCCATATGAAGTTAGAAATTTTTTAAACTCTTCAATATCTTCTACAATTCCTGACATATATGCTGAAATTCCTTCTTTTGCTAAGAGAATTTTTCCCCTTACTTGTTTAGTATTACAATATTCTTGTAATTCTTTTCTTAGTTCTCTTAAATTATCTAACTTAATAAATTTATAAAATGAAATATTTGTAAATTGTTCCATATTAATATTAATTATTACTTATTTTTAAAATTGACTGAGAAATAAATATTTTTGAAAGATTTAAATAGTATTTAGATTGAAATATTATAATGTATTCTCCTTTCTCATAATCTCAGCGATTTCTTTAAGAACTGCTCTTCCCATCCAGCTTTTTTAGAAAAAAAGTTGAGCAAAAAACTGCTTACATTTCATTTCCGCGATTACAACTTCAAGTTGCGAAGCAACTTAAGGACTTCAGATTCCCCATAATGAGTTTTCTTTTCTCATAATCTCAGCGATTTCTTTAAGAACTGCTCTTCCCATCCAGCTTTTTTAGAAAAAAAGTTGAGCAAAAAACTGCTTACATTTCAT
>JBLKOJ010000027.1:0-3195 GCA_047602745.1 Candidatus Woesearchaeota archaeon
AATAATTCGAAAAATAAAAATTAGAAATCAAGGTCGACTAATAATACATAAAAATAGGGTAGAAAAAATTACTTACTCTTGAGAATCGTCTGAAGAAGTTCCAAAATCAACTTCTTGAATAATAATAATATCTCCAAATGCTTTAAAAAATTTATGAGGAATAATTGCTCCTTTAGCATCTCTGACTTTACTACTTAACATTGAACCTGGAACTGCTTTAATTTTCCAGCTTTTTACTCTATTTTCTTCAAGTAATGCTTCTTCTACTTCTCCAAAGAAATAACCTGTATCAGTAAATACTTTCATGTCATAAACATCAGACATTCTTTTAAATCTTGCCATATTAACATTATTATTTTATTATTTATAAACTTTTTTAATTACATTTAGAAATATATAAGTAATTTGTGGAAAAAACTACTCACTTTTATTAAATCCATCTGATTTAGTTATCCAGTATAAGGCTCCTAAAACTAATATAATTATTAAAATAACTCCTCCCAAATTTCCATCTCCTAAATTTAAGGATAAAAACTGACTTGAAATCCACTCCCACACATTAAATAATGAAAATAAAAATATAATTGTTAAGAGCAAAACTAGTCCTGCAACACCATATTTAACTTTAGGATTTTCAAAAATTGACATATATCCTTCTCCTAAAATGAGTCCTAGAATAATCAATGCACACAGAATTACTACAATAGCCATTGCGGCTGTAGCTAATGACTGAGCGATAAAATTTACAACATTTACACTAACTACTGCAAATATTGCAAAAACAAATGCAATGATTGCATTAACTTTCTTAGCAGAGTTATCTTCGTTAGCCCCTCCATGAAATATCTTAGATTTTTGTAATATTGCAAATACAATTGCAAAAATTAAAATAAAAGGAGCAATAACAGTAGTAAAACCCGTTTCAACTAAAAGAAGAATTGCATCATTAAAATTAACCATTTTATATTTGTATCAAAGGAAATAACAAATAAATCTTTGATTTATACATTATTAAAAGACAATTATAGAAAATTACATCTATAAAATATCTTCTTCTGCAATTACTACAAAATCTCCAATTGCAATAACTGAGTGGAATGGGACTAAATAATCTCCATTTGAATCTCTCTCAACACTTACATCTTGAACATATTTTGTAGGATTTTGAATTGTAAAATCAATGATTTCTCCAGATTTAGTATCAAATATCAAATCTCCAACTTCTCCAAATCTTTTTCCTCCTTTACTAACGACTACTTTTCCAAGTAATTTTCTAGAGAGGATTTTTTCTTGTTTTGAATCTACCATATTATTATTTATATCTTTGAGTATTTAAATATTTTTGTTTTTTTAAAAATACTCAATTTATTTTTCATTTTTTATATTAATTTCAAATTTCTCAACGTACACACAATTTTCAAACTCCTCTTTAATTGAATAACTCTTTATTTCAAGAGGTCGTTTATATAAAGGGC
This sequence comes from Candidatus Woesearchaeota archaeon, assembly GCA_047602745.1. Taxonomy (GTDB): domain Archaea; phylum Nanobdellota; class Nanobdellia; order Woesearchaeales; family UBA583; genus UBA583. The sequence continues at coordinate 1,476 of JBLKOJ010000027.1, forward strand.
CATTAAGAACAAAACTTTCAAATTCTCCTCCTTCTCCAATTGGGCTTAATTGATATAATTCTTTAAATTTTAATAATTTAGTGATAGTTTGTGTGTCTAATCGTTTTCCAACAAATTCTTTAGTTAAAGGGTATCCAAATACTCCTAAGAGTACAATTTCAAAATTTAATTCTTGAAGTTCTACAAGCATCTCCTCTTCATCTATTTCCCACAAAGGGTTAAAACACCAAATATCTAATTCTCTACAAATTTGTTGAATTCTACTTGCTTGATACGTACTTTTAATTGCTCCTGTTACAACACCTTGTATATGAAAAAGCTCAATTGTTTCTTGAATGCCCCTTTTTAAATCTTGTAACTCTTCTTCTTTATTTCCTAAAGTTTCTACAATATGTTGAGGGATTGATTGAGTTTCAAGTTGTAACGTAATATTGTCAAATCCTAGAGATTGAAACATATAAGAAAAATTATTTAGAGATTTCATAGTAATTGCACAAACAACTTCATGTTCTTTTGAAGCTTTGTACATTGCTAAATGAGAATCTTTACCACCTGAGAAAAGAACTGCAAGTTTCATAAATCTAATATTTATAAATATTTAAATCATTAAATAATTATGTATTTTTGTAGTAATGTTCTAAGATTACTTAAATAAATATAAAAAACACCATTTGATTTAAATTTTTATACATTACCTGATTTTGAATATAATAGTTCTATAATTAAGAGAAGAAAAATTCGAGTTAACTAAATACTTTTTTTTATAAAGTATCAAAATGAGTTTAATTTATAAATAGTTTTTAATTTACATATATTGTAAGGTTAGTCCGTTTTTTAGAGGTAGATTTTGTAACCTTCTTGGCTTAATTTAATATGAACCGTGTCAGGCCGTGATTGGAGCAGCACTAAGTATTAGATTAGGTGCTAGAAGATTCTTGCAAAGGACAAAGAAAAACGGGTAGCTAACCTTGCATTTTTAAATGTAATTTTGCTAAATTTTTTATTATTTTCTTCTAAATTAAATCTGAATTTTTATTAACTACTTAAAAATAATACCCGTTCTATTAATAATATATTTAGAATATCAAGATTTCTACTTGTAATTCACAAAAGATTTATAAATATCCAATTTATATAAATTGTATTAGGTAAAACCTAAGACATTAAAAAATGGTAGAAATGGTTATTGTTAAATCAAAATTAAAAGAAATTGCCGATGAATGTAATGTGGGTTCTGACTTTGCAGAAGCACTTAATCTATCAGTGGTTAGTGAAGTTAAAAAAGCAACTTCAAGAGCTCAAGCAAATGGTAGAAAAACTGTTCAAGGAAGAGATGTATTTGTAGGAAGTATTAATGCCAAAGAAATGTTAGTTTCAAAATCAAAAGTTAAGGCTTTAGTTGAAGAGTTGAACGTTTCAGGAGATTTTGCAGAGGCATTAAATGAAGTTGTAGTGACAATGGTCTCACAAGCAGCAGCTAAGGCAAATGCTAATGGAAGAAAAACTGTTGGGGCTAGAGATTTATAAATCCCAATTTTTATATTTTTTAAAAGTTTAAATGTAAGATTATTGTCCTCGTTCTAGAAATACTTAAAATAAAAAAAGTGAATTCTAATACTTTATAAAAAAATATAATGAATTCTCAAAGTAAAAAACTCACTTTGTGAGTTTTCTCAAATTTCTAAAAATCAAAACACACCCATAATTTCTTGAGGGTGCC
>JBLKOJ010000033.1:0-22725 GCA_047602745.1 Candidatus Woesearchaeota archaeon
GAACATCAAAGTGTACTTAGACAAGAAGTTTTAGCAATAGTTGATACCTTAAAAAGAGCAAATTTAAAAGAAAAAAAATTAGAACAAAATTTTAGATTAATTGAAGAGTATGTAAATTCCTTAAATAATAATAAACTTGATATTAATGAATTAAAGTCCCAACTGGCTCCTATTATTTCATCAGTACAATTATTGAGGAAAAAAGAAAGTGTTGAAGTTTCTCAAATAAGAGATGATTTATCAAATTCTTTAGATATAGTAAAATCTCAAATCTCTAAAATTGAAGATGAGGAGAAGAAAAAAGTTTCAAAAAGTTCCTACACTAAAGATATGAATAAATTACATGATGACATTAATGTAATTATATCGGATTTAGAAAAATCAAATATTAGTGAAAAAGAATTATCCAAGCATATTAAAGCATTAGAATTGTCTAAATTTCAAATAGAAAAAGAATTAAAATCCCTATCTTTAAAAGAGAGTAAAGATGTTTCAAAAGAATATGTAACTTCTCAAATAAATTTAATTGAGGGTCAAATTAATAATGCTTTTAAAGCAATAGAACAATCAAGATTTTTAGAACAAAAAGAGATGAAATCTCTAAAAAATAAATTAAATAAAAAGTTCTCATTAGTTGTTTCAAATTTTGAAGATTTAAATAAGAAATATTCAAATGCCGTTACAACAAAACAATTTAAAGAACATCAAAGTGTACTTAGACAAGAAGTTTTAGCAATAGTTGATACCTTAAAAAGAGCAAATTTAAAAGAAAAAAATGTTGAAAAGCAAATTAAATCTCTCTTAGCTTTAGAGAAAAATTTAGAATCTAGCATATCATCAATTGAAAACACCCTAGAGTTTAAAGTTGAAGTAGATGAATTAAATAATTTTGAAAATCAAATTCATAAAGAACTTGAAAAAAGTATTAAACAAACATTTGATGAACTCTTAAGTTTGAAGTCGATAGAGGAAAAAGATATCAAAGATTTGAAATCAAAAATAAATAGTCGAATTGTTACAATTCAAAATATTATTAGTTCATTTAATTCTCATCATAATAGAGCTGAGGCTGTAATTAATAATCAAATTGATTCGATTAATTTAACTATTAATGAAATTGTAAAAACTTTAAAAAGAGCTTCACTTAAAGAAAAATCTCTTGAAAAATTAGTATTGAAATTAGAAGAAGCAGATAAAGAAGAACTCGAGAAGATATCTCAAATTCAAGAGAAGTTTAAATCTTATTATACGAAGAAACAATTAAATTATATGTTAGAACATATTAATGAAGAATATGAGCATTTAAAGCTTGAAATGATTAATAATTCTCAACTCCAATCAGATAATTTACATGAATTAGAATACTCACTTCAAGAACAAAAATACCAAATTGAAAGCAAAATTAATGACTTAAATAATATTAACCATAAAACATTTGCTACTAAATCTTTTACATCTAAACAACTTAAAGATTTAAAAACTCTTGAGGTTCTTCATAGCAAAATTCAAAAAAGATATACTGATGAAGTAGAAAAGAATCAAAAACAAAAAAATAAAGAACATCAACTTAGAGTTGAAGCATTACGAAATTCACTTAGTGAATTATATAATAAATCTTTAAATTTTATGAGTAAATCTCAAGCTAGAAAGGAATTTAAAGAATTATCAGAAGTATTAACTTCTATAGAGGCAAAAGAAAAAAAGGATGTATTTGGAATAAATGTAAAATTAAATAATTTGGCAAATACGTTTGCTAATGAAATAAGTACGATATTTAAAAACCTTGAAACATTAAGTTCAAAAGAAGAAGTTGAAAAAATTAAAAGTTCTTTAATTAAAAAATTACAAGAAACTTCTAAACACATTGAGGATACACAATCTCTTCTAGCAAAACAATCACTAGAACAATCAAAACGGCTTAAAAAAGAACATTCAGATTTACTCAATGTTGAAAAATGTCTACAATCAAAAGTTGAGGCACTCCATATGAGTTTACTTGAAAATTATTATACGAAGTCTCAAATAAATTCAATTAAAAAAGAATTTAATACGGAACTTGAAAAATTACATTCAATTCAAGATGCAAATATTGCAATTGTTGAAGATGAATTAACTGATTTGTATAAAAAATCTCTTGCACATCAAAAAAAATTATTAAATATCAATAAGAAAATCAAACATGATGAGGATATAATGAGTACTCATCAAGAGGTTATAGATGTCAGTGCGGCTCTTCAAGAAACGTTAATGCATTCAAAAAAACAGCTACAAAAAAGATCTACTCAACAAATTAATGAATTAATGCAAGAAATTAAAGCATTGTTAAGTTCTCAGAGTGATAGGGAGAGAAAAGTTCAGGAATTAAATAAAAAAGTTCAAAAAACTTACTCAAAGGAACAGTTAGATAAAGTGTTTATAGATATTGCAGATGAAGTTGAAAGAGTTAAATTACATGAAGAAGAAGAATTTAAACAAATTAAAGAAAAAGAATTAAAAGATGTATCTAGCTTAACTTCTAAAACAAAAGAGCTAGAATCACGTACTCAGATTGATTATTTAAAAGAGCATTTAACAGAAGAACTTGAAAAAAGAGTTCAAGAATTAAAAGAAGAACAACTTAGGCATTATGATGAAATTTCAAAAATTCAAGCACATGAGCAAAGACTTGATACGACAGAAGATTTATTAGCTCAAAAAGAAGAACTATTAGAAGAAAAAATTCAAAATCAATTTGAAATTTTAGAACAAGCAAAATCACATTGGGAAGAATTTTTCACAAATATTAAAAATGAAATTGAAGCTGATGAAGATTCTTTATCAAAAGCTCTCTCTTCTATTGAATTTTTAAAACAAGATATAAAAGCTCATTTTAATGAAATTTCGACTTTGAAAAAATCTCAAACTCCTCTAAAACAATATTTAGTTGAAAAATATAATATATTAGTTGATGCGTTCCATAAAATGCAAAAAGAACAAAAATTGTATGAGGAAGAATTAAAAAAAAGACAAGATGAAATGTTATCAGCAAAATTCAATGAATATTATCAAGAAATTTTAGCATATCAAAATCAAATAACAGATTTACAATCATACATAGATGAATATATTGATAGCAAGAATGCTCACACATATAAGGAATTTGAAAATACTATGAATGAATATAAAAAAGAATATTCAAACGAAATTATTCAAGTTCAATCTACAATTCAACAATATTTAGAACAAATTAAATCAGATGAAGAGAAATATTCAAATTTAATGAAACAATATGTAGACAAAGTAAATACTAAAATAGTTGAAATTAATGAGTTAGAAGCTAATTTTGATGATCTTTTAATTAAAGCAAAGGAAGAAGTTAATGAGTATATTCATAATTCAATAGATAAAATTGAACTCTCAGTAGAATCTATTGTGAATACTAAAACAGATGAGTTTTTACAAAGAGAAATTACTCTTTTAGCATCTTATCATGAAAAAATTCAACACTTAGAAGATTTAACTAATAAAAGACTTGATAAAATTGAAGATAAATTTATTGAAAAACATACTGAATCTATTAGACATAAAATTAATGAGGAAGTTGCAAGTATTGATTCAAAAATTGAAGAATTAAGGTCACTACAAAAAGAAAGTTTAGAACACGAAGAGAGAATAGAAGAAAAATTATTATACCAAGTTCAAGAAATAGATAAAAAAAGTGATGAGACAACCTCTAAATTAATGCAATTAGTAGATGAATTTAAACAAGAATTTTTCCATTTAGAAAGAGAAGGTGAAAAATTAAGAGATTCTATTTCTCAAAAAGTTGAAGAGAGAATTACTCATTTTGAACAACACATTAATAAGAGATATTTAGAATCTGACCAAGAAATTGCATATATTAAAGAAGTTTTAGTTAATGAAATTGAAGGCTTAATGAGGGATAGTGCTCAAGAAATTGAAACTAAAAAAATAGAAGTTGAAAATTACATTTTATCAATTCTTCAAGGAAGTAATATTCTTGATACAATCGATATTTTAAAAGAGAAAGTTGAACAACTTGAATTTAAGAATGAAGGATTTAATGCAAATTTAGTATTTAGTGAAGACACTGAGCAAACTTCTCAAGTTCAAAATTATTTAAACTATTATGCTTCTCAAATAGAAGATTTAAAAAATAAAGTTGAAGATTTAAGTTCTTCTCAAGAAGGATTTAATGCAAATTTAGTATTTAGTGAAGATACTGAGCAAACTTCTCAAGTTCAAAACTATTTAAACTATTATGCATCTCAAGTAGAAGATTTAAAAGATAAATATTCAAAATTAGAGTCACATATAGAGCTTAACTCAGCATACTCTACTTTAAATGATAGTGTTTCTCCAAGTAATATGCAAGAAGATACAAAAGAAATAAATTTATTAAGTGAAAAATTATCTCATATTGAAGCTGAACAGGAGAGATTAAATGTTAAGGAAGCATTAGATTCTTCTTTTACTAACAAAGAAACTCAAGATTATATACTAGAAAAATTTAATTTGTTTGAAGAAGAGTTCAATATTATTAAATCACAGGTTCAAGCAAATTCTGCTTTTCAAACTTTAAATGATGAATTTGATTCAAAATTACATCAATTATTTAATAATCAAAAAAAATTAGCTCACGAATTTAAAAAAAAATTTGTAGAATTAGAAAAAAAATTAGCTCATAATAGTGAACAAATTTATAATCTAGAATTTTTGGCAAATTCAAATAGAAGAATAATTTCAGAAAAAAATTATAATTTAGACTCGCATAAATTGGTAAATTCAATGAAGCTTTACGAATCAAATTTAATCAATATGATAAGAGAATTACATAAAATTGGCAAATCAAAAGAAGAAATAGAAGAAATATTGATACAAAAAGGACATCCAATATTTTATGTTAAAATGGTATTAGATTATATTTAATCCCTATTTTCAAACAATTTCTAAGAAATTTTAAACAACTTAAAATATTAGTTAATTTTATAAATCTTTAAATCATAACATAATTATTATGGAACAACAACAAATTACTCCAATTCAGCAATTTACATATCAAGTAGTTGTTGGAAATTTAGCAAAAGATGGTTCTCAAATAGCTTATAATTCATTATTAGAAAAAGGATTAATGCCTGCAAATTTAAATACAAATCCAGATTCTAAACTTGAAAATTCTGATATTGAATCAGTGGTTTTAAATTATTCAGCTCTATTTTCAGGATTTCAATATGAATCTCAATTAGGTAGAAGAGAATTAGACCTAGTCAGTTCAAATATTGAACATAAGTTTGGAGGATTAGAATCTTTATTATCTCTTCCTCAAGAAGAATTGGCCTCAAATTTGGGTCAAATTCAGATTGATGCAATAAAAAATGCATACTCAGTAGGGATTGATGGTTCAACTCAACTCAGTCCTGAAAAAAGTGCTTTAATGTATGTAACAAATGGCGGAATTGGGTTTGAAGAAAGTTTAAAATCAATTGAATCAATATTAAAACCTGAGTTGTCTGATGAACAAAGAAGATCTATTATGGGTAACTTTTCTATTGTTGCAGCTTCAGATATGTATGCAAGAGCATTAAGAGCAGAACAAGTATTTGGAGTTAAAATGATTGGAGAGGATGGTCAATTAAGAATTCCAAATTATGAGAGTGAAACTCCTACTTCAATTGGTTACAAAGATGCAGCATAATTAATTATATTTTAATAATTTTTTAATATACAATTCTTTTTAAACTATTTAAAATTTATTTAATATTATGATTAAAAAAAGATTTATTCTCCTCACTCAAGTTCATACTAAAATTACTTCTTCTAATTTACAATCTCAAGGAAGATTAGATATTGTTTTACATTCAATTATAACTTCTTTGTTTATTTCACACACATTTCGAGAGGATACGATACTTGAAATAATTTGTATGGGTCCTCCTTTAAATCCTAAGAGAATTAGTATCTCGTATGATAAAGATCAGACCCTCTCTAAAAAAAATCTTAAAAAAATCATTGAACTTGCAATTAATAAATCTAAAACTGATAAAGAAGTTGAAATTCATCCAGGGGTTCTAGTCAAAGAAATTAGTGTAGATTCTTATATTGCAGAAGAGTTTATTGATAAAAAAACTAAATTTTGTTGTATTTTAGATGGATATGGGCAATATATTTCAAAATACAGGAATGATTTTAGAAAGATTTTAACTCAAAAAGGGTGTCTTGAAGATGAAATTGTATTTTTTTTAGGAGATCATGAGGGGATTTCAAAAAAATTGAGAAAAGTACTTAAAAAATCAACTAATAGAATTTCTCTAGGTTCAAATATTTATTTTACATCTCAAGTATGTACAATACTTCATTACGAACTAGATTCAATTGAATATTTATCTAAACAAACTCTATAAAATCTTAATTATAATTAAAAATTGGAATATAAAAAATTATTTATTTTATTTAAAATTAGTTCTGGAAGTTATTTTAATTCTATAGAGAATACTCAAGATTTATTATTGTTAGAACTAATCTCAACTAGTAAATTAAAGAGTGATATTATTATATACAGAAGAAGAGAAGATCTAATTAATTTTAAAGATAATTTTAATAAAATTAATTCTTATAAATTAGAAACAAATTCTTTAAATTTCATAAATATCGAATTAAATAAAAATATTTTTTCAAATAGAATAATAGAATTAAGTCCAAGATTACATTCAAGAAATATAGTTTCAATTGATGAGGCCATTTTATTTTTAAAACCTAGAGAATACAAATCACTTTTACAGGAATTAACTGCACAGAATATTGAAATATTAGATAGTGAAATAAAAATTAGAAGTAATGAAATCTTTAAATTACTTAAATTCTAAAGAATCTAAGTCAATTAGTTCATCTTCAGCATTATCCTGAGTAATTTCATCTGCAAAGTCATTATTTTTGTTCATTTTTTTCCCTTCAATTAATCGATATACTACAAGTATTAAAATTAAGGATAAAAAAATTCCTACTCCAATAATTAAATAAATAATCAAAGATATTTCTAAATTGTGATTATATATAAATTCAACTTCTTCAATATACCCGGTACTGGACTTGATTTGAATTATTCCCTCTGTATCTTTTAAATTTTCTAAAATTTCAATTGATTGGGTTCCATCAAATCTAATAAATCTTCTATCATCAGATAATAAATTAAATTCGGGTTCATCAATTTCGATAAGTCCCATAAATAAGTCTTTAAATTTCACTTCGATGGTTTGTTCTTGATTAGAAGTACTCCTAACTATGATATTAATATTATTAAAATCGTCTATCTCTAATGGTCCTGGAGAATTTAATTCAACTAAAAATGTTGATTCATGTATTAGTACATCTATTTTTTTTTGAATTTCAATAACGGAATCATCTAGTCTACAAGTTAATTCAATTTCAAGTTCACCAGTTTTTTCTTCATTATTTTCAATTAAAATGGAATTATTTTCTTGATTTAGTAAAATATTTTGAACATTGGAGTTGAATGAATTTCTAACTTCACAACCAACTTCTACTTCTGGTTGTTCATTTATAACTTCAATATTAATTATTGGGTTAGATGGTGAAAAGAATACTGTGTCTTGCTCAATTGAAATGAATTTAGCAGCTCTTATTATAATTGGTAATTTTATGAATTCTTCCCTTTGAGAACTTCCTTGTGCAATTCCTGAGATTGTAATCACCCCTTTTTTATCAACTAAATTTTTATTCTTTGAACTAATATTTCCACTTACTGATTCTTTACTTCTAATTGAGCCGATGTCTCTACTAAATGAGATATAGTCTCTAATTGAGTCATCAACATTTACTCTAATATTAAAAATATTGAAAGTAGAAGGATTTTTAACTTGAATTTCCTGTGTTGTATCGCTTTTAATAATGTCGGGGAAATCTTCAACAATTAAAAATGGCTTTAAAAATTTGTTTATACTAATATAGGCGAGTGCATTTTTTTGCGTATCTCCCCACCCACCATTTGGTTCATTAAAATAAATCCACTCTTTAGAATTTTTGATATATTCTTCAGCATCATTAAAATTATTTAGCGAACTAAGAGCTATTGCACTCTCAACAAGTCTTCTATCTTCTCTTCTATCCTCGCCCCAAGAACCATCATTATTTTGGGAGAACTTCAAAAAATTTTCTAGTTTTTCATCATTTCCTAATACATTAAGATATAGTGCACTGTGTATCGGATTTGTTCTACTAAATATAAACTCTCTACTACTATCAATTGAGGTTCTGTATGTTTCGACATATTCTTTTAGTTCTGAAAAAAATTTTAGTTGGTCTTTGTATGTGTTCATGACATACAGTGTTGATATTATGTCGCAATTAGTTCTACCATAGCATAGAACTCTTTCTCTTGAGTATTCAAATGAATTTGAATTTCTAACTGTAAAATTCACATCATCTCTATTAGGATCACTAATTTTGAAAATGATTTCATCAATATTTGAATTACAATTAAGTTCAAATTTCTCATCAAAGTTTCTATTTGATAAATTTAAACTTTCATTAAAATTAAAATCTATTGGATCAGTCGAGTTATCTAATTGTAATTCACAACTCACATTATTTGAACTCGAGGTAATAAAATTAATTCCTAGTTGAGCGGTACTCAAAGATAAATTAAGGATATTTGAATTTAAATAAATAAGTCCATCTTGAAGCAATCTTCTATTTTCATTAAAACCGGCTTTATTTAAATTGTACAAAATTACAGATGTATCAACAATATTACAATTCCTATTTGGCCAACATTTTCTATCGTTGTCTCTTAGGTCTCTAATTTGATTATACAAATTTTCAGTGACATGATCATTCCCATTGATGTCATTGTAGACAAGTAAAATATAAGAAAGTTCAAGAGGGTCGTTTATTCTGGAAAAATCTTGATTAATTAAAATTTCTGCAACTTCACTTTTTTTAGTTATTATAATTTCCCGAGTATACTTATAATGTCTAGAATCAAATGTGTATTCGATTTCAAGAATATTATTCTGAGTATTTAATGAATTAACATTTCCTAGTAAACAATTTTGTGAATTTTTGTATTCATGTAGAGGGATATTGATGTTTTCTTGAGTAGATTTAATTTGAGCACTTATTGAAGTAAGTTCTCCAATAGGAAAACATATTTGAAATACGATTCTTTCATCATTTAGCATTTTAATAGGTTCAATTTCACTATCACTCATTGGAAAGTAATTTGGTGAGTAAAATTTAATTTCATGTGAAAATGAAATTGAAAATAGGCTCAAAATCACTAAGAGAACTCCTATAAATTTCAAATAAATATTCATCTAATAATTTTGAGCATTTTCATAATAAAATATTAATTAATTACTTATTAATTAAGATTTATTTCATTAGTTTTTGCACAGTTATTTTTCTATTGTATATAATTGAATTTTTTTGTTAATAAAAACTGTTTTTGTTAATTTATAGCAGGATTTTTGAAACTATTCAACTCAAATTTGTAATTGATTTGTTTACATTTTTACTATATTTATTTGTAATCTCAATTTTAAAAAAAGCCTATGCAAATCATGAGTTAAAAAATAAATTCAACGTATTTAATAATTCATTGAATTTTTTCATCCTCAACAAGTTTTTTAAGTTCGTTTCCAATAAATAATTTATTTACTTTGCCCACCCTTACTCTTTCAATTATTTTCTTTCTCTCTAATTTTGATATTATTTTACTTAAAGTAGACTTTGTAAATATGGGGAGATTGTCTAATATTTCTTGTTGCATAATTCCTTCTTGTTTTGAAATTACCCTAACAACATCTTGTTCATTTTCAGTTAAATATTTTTGAATAAATTCTTCAATTTTATCTATTTCATTTAAAGAAGAATTGCTTATATTTGTGTCTGATTTTGAATAATTGGTATTTTTATCTTCTCGAGTTATTTTAATCTTATCGATATTTTGCTCAACAGAATTATCTACATTTTCATTATCTAGGGAATAAACAACATTAAGAGAAGATGAACTAGGTTCGATAAGTTCTTTTTCTTTACTTTTTGAATTTGTTTTTAATTCATCAAGATATATGTTTTGAGATTCTTTTTTTTCTTTTTCTTCCTTATTTATAAAGTCATCTAATTTCTTTTCTTTACTTTCTGGTTTAATTTTCAGTACAATATATAGTGTAATAAAAAAGAAAATTGGAATTATTAAAAGAATTATAATCCAATTTGAAATTGATGATGACTCTTCTCTTTTGTATCTAATTCTGAACATATTGTCCTCAAGGGCTCCAACTTGAGTGATAATAATTCTACTTTCTCCTTCATGATATTTATAATTTCGAGGAAATATCTCAGTTATTAAATCAAAGTTTTTAACTGTATCAAAATTAACTTGGATTATGTCTAATTTAATATTTGAATTCACATATAAAACTTGTTCGAAATTAGAAACTATATTTTGATATGTTTCTCTTGATGTAAATGTTATTGTAAAGTTATCAATATCTCTACTTAAAAGTTCAAATCTAAAAAAATCTCCAATAATTGAGGGTTCTATAATATTGTTTTTACTATCAATTCCTCTTATTAAATTTGCATCTTGAGGTTTTTCAATTGCTATTATTGAATTAGGAGAACCTTGAGTAAAATTAAAAAAGTAAGTTATTTCTAAAGTATGAGAGTCTGCATTAGTACTTACAAAAAGTGAGTCTGCATGTGAAAATGAAATGATTAAAGTACAAATTAGTAGGACAAATAAAAAGTTTAAAAATAATTTGAAAATTTTAGAAGTAACTTTCATATAATATACATGCTAAATTTTATTTATAAATTTTAGTTATTAATTAAAAGTGTACATAAAGAATGTCTAGATAATTGAAGAAATTTTTATCTTGACTGGATATTCTTCTTATACACAGCTATGAATTTCAAAAGATTTAAAAAGGATACCTCATTAAATTTGAATATGGCAGCAGAAACTGTAATGTTTAGTGAAGTTGGTTTAAAAGCAATCGGTGCAGGAGTGGCCTTAGGTCTTGCAGCAATAGGAACTGGAATGGGTCAAAAAAATACTTTAGCAGCAGCTATTGGAGCAGTAAGTGAAAATCCAAAGTTAATGGGAAGAGCAATTCTATTTGCAGTATTACCAGAGACAATTCTTATTTTTGGATTCGTAGTAGCATTTCTAATTATGGGAATGTAAATTAGTATTTTAAAATACGTGTAGATAAATTATCTAATGATTTATTTTAGGAAGTAATTTTAAATATAATCACTAGTTAATATCTAAACTACATATTTATTTAACAAGATTTGAATGTATAAACATGTTTTAAATATGATTTGAATAAATTTTTATAAGTAAATTTTTATAAGTATTAAAGCAAAATAAACTATCATAAATTAAAATGAAATATTCCACATTAGAAATAGAACTTCAAGATTTTAAAGATACAAAAATTCAAGAATTGGATGCTTTACTTGAGCAGGAATCTCTTGAGATTAATTCTTTATTTGAAAAAGAAAAGAAAGAGCTGGAAACATATTTTAATAAGAAATTTGAAGTTTATTCTAAAATATACTCATCAAAAAAATTAAATCAAGCTAAAAAAGAAACTAAATTAATTCGACTCAAAGCAATAACTGATGCAAAAAATGAACTAGAAAATAGACTATTACATCACTATAAAGATAGTTTTGTTGATATTGTTGTAAATTTACTTCCTTTTGTTGAAAAAATTCTTAATACAAAGTCAAAATATATAATATTAATTTCACCAAAAGATTTTTCAAAAGATTTTAAAAAAACTATGCTGTTTAAAGAGATAGTTGAAGATAATTGTTTAAATAAGACCGAGATTATATTTTCTTACAATGATGAATTAGTAAGATTTAATTTAAAAGATGAAATTAAAAAAATTCTTGAAAAAGAAATTGGAGGTTTAAGATAAAAATGAGTCGAGAGAGTAACAAAGATATGTATGTTGCAGCAAAGATATCAGTAATTAATCAAGAATTGAATGAAATTTTTTCAACCAAGCAAATTGAAAGAGCTTCTTTTACTGAAGCTTTATCTTTACTTGAGAGAAATTCAACTAAAGTATCTTTGGACAATTCAGTAATTTCTTTAGATTTCAAAAAAAATTCAATTGGTATTGTTGAACAATTTATTAATTCATATGCCTCACAGGTTTATGAAAAAATTTTCAAGGCTTCAACTCAAGATTTAAAAGAATTACTTACAACATATTATTTAAAATACCAGATTCACAATATTATTGTAACTTTAAGGTGTATAGCTTCAAATAATTCAAATGATATTAGAACATATTTAATCGGAAATAAGATTCAAAAAGAACATTGTATTAAAGCTACAGGTTTTAACTATGAAGGAGCTTTAAAATATTTTTCAACAAAATTTAAATTTCCAAAAAATTTACTTAAATTTAACTCAATTGATTCTATAATATATCTAGAAACAGGATTGTACAAGTGGTATCATGAAGAACTTCAAAATTTTTTAGTCGAGCATTATAATAATTCAATTATTCAAAAAGAGCATAGAAAGCATATAGATGTCCTAAATATGAAGTTACTTAAAATACTAACTGAACTAAAAGATTTTGATATTGAAGATTTATTTATATTAGGTGGTACTAAGAAAATTGATTCATTAAAAATTGAAGGTATTGAACTTAATGAAATTGAAGATTTACAACGAGCATTTAAGGAGGATGTATACAAAAAAACCAAACTAAGGGGATTTGGAACACATTTTATGATATTGAATTTTTTGCAGAAATTTGAAATTAAACTTCAAGATGTTTCAAGAATTCTTAAAAAAAAAGCTCTTCAATAATTTTTTTAAATTTAAATTAATTAAGTTATTGATTGGTTATAATTTTTTCACAATACATTTAAATACTTACACTTTTATCTATTAATATGGATTTAAGAGAGTTAGTTTCTCATAGTGCTAAAATGTCTCAGGCTTATTCTAATATGTATGAGTATCTTCTTCTAAATGTATTATATAATAAGCCAACTCTTAGAGATGCAATTAAAATTTCTCAAGAATTAGGTATATGTCTGCACCCCGAGTTTATTTTTTATTTCTCTGAGTTAAGCCCTCAAAGAGGAATTGAGATATTTAGAGATTTGCAAAGTCTTTCTTTTGATTTAGAATTTAATTTGTTTACAATACAATCAACTTCAAAAAGAGAGTTCGAATTGTTAGGATTGGAACATAAATGGATAGAACAAATTGAAGGAAATGATACTCTTGGATTTACAATTGAAAACTTTACTAAATTTTTAAGTAATTGTAATTCATTTGAATGGGTTGGAGTTGATGAGAGTGAAGTTGTAAGTGAAAATTATATTAAGAAATATAAAAAACATTTTTCTAATTTAGAACAATTATGCAGAGAATATTTACAAAAGTCATTACTTGAGATTATTAATATCTATTCTTCTATTGAGATTAGAGATAAAGCAGGTTCATATATTGGTGCTAGAATGGGAAGACCAGAGAAAGCAAAACTTAGAAAATTAGATGGGAGACCTCAAGGTTTATTTATGATTGGAGATGGAAAAAAGGTTCAAATTGAAAAAAGATTTGGAGATGATGAAAATAGTTCAGAGGTTATTCAAAATAGGATGAGAAATATTATTGAGGCATATGAAGGAGGTGAAGTTGAGAGTCAATTTAGACTTTTTGAGTGTACTAAATGTGGTGAAGAATGTATTTACAGAACGTGTATTTATTGTGGTGGGGAGACTAAATCCCAGTATTTTAATAGATATACTGGAGCTAAAGTGAAAGAAGATGATGAATTGGCTGTAGAGTATAAAAAAATGAGTTTAGAATTAAAGCCTTATGTGGACAAAGTACGTGATAGATTAAAACTAACACAGCTTCCTAAACTTGTAAAAGGAATTAAGGGAACGGCTAATGAGCATAAAACTATTGAGATTTTAGATAAGGCTTTTTTAAGAGAAAAATATGATTTGTATGTGAATAAAGATGGGACTATTCGTTATGATATGATTGAGATGGGACTAACTCATTTTAAACCTAAAGAAATTGGAACTAGTATTGATAAACTTAAAGAGTTGGGCTATACTCATGATCATTTAGGAATTGAATTAATGAATGAGAATCAAATTATTGAAATATTTCCACAAGATGTAATTTTACCCGATTGTGAAGAGAGTGAGGATGAAAAAGCAAGTGATATTATGATTAAAACGGGTCAGTTTATTGATGAGTTACTTGAAAAGGTGTATTTACAAGAGCCATTTTATAATTTTAAAACTAAAGAAGATACTATTGGACATTTACTAATTGGACTTGCACCTCATACTTCAGCAGGAATTATTGGAAGAATTATTGGATATTCTAAAACTCAAGGATGTTTTTCTCATCCAGTATGGCACGCAGCTCAAAGACGTAATTTAGATGGAGATGAAAATGGAGTTTTATTACTTCTAGATGGATTATTAAATGGTTCTCGTGAGTTTTTACCTAATAGAAGAGGTTCAAAAACAATGGATGTATCGTTAGTATTAACTTCACATTTGTATTTAGATCAAATTGATGATGAAGTTCACGGAATGGATATTGTCCCATATTATCCTTTGGAGTTTTATAGAGCATGTAAAGAATATGCTCCTCCTAAATCGGTTAAAATTGAAAAAGTTGAACATAGAATTGGTCTTGGAACTCAAAATTTAGATGATGAATATTTAGGATTTAAATTTACACATGATAATTTTGATTTAAATGATACAATATTGTGTTCATCGTATAAAACTCTTCCTTCAATGGCAGAAAAGCTAGCTGGACAACTTGAAATTGGAAGAAAAATACGAGCTGTTGACGAGCATAAAGTAGGTGAATTAGTAATTGATAAACATTTTATGAAAGATATTAAAGGTAATTTGAGAAAATTTGGGATGCAGAGTTTTAGATGTACGAGTTGTAATACGATATTTAGAAGACCTCCTCTTAATGGAAGATGTACAAATTGTTATTCAACATCAATTAATTTCACAATTCATGAAGGTTCAATTAAAAAATATTTACAACCTTCATTTGAGATTGCTAAAAATTATAATATAGATCCATATCTAGTGGAGAGTTTGGAGTTAGTTAATTTACGAATGGAGGGAGTTTTTGGGAAGGAATTGGAAAAGCAGAAGGATTTAAATGGATTTTTTGGAAAATAACTATTTTTTTAGAAACGTAGTTTCAATTTTTTTGGACTACCTTTACTTAGCGATTTGTAAATGAGCGTTTAAAAAAAGGTAGTTGAGGGAAGAATTGGAAAAGCAAAAGGATTTAAATGGATTTTTTGGAAAATAACTATTTTTTTAGAAACGTAGTTTCAATTTTTTTGGACTACCTTTATTTAGCGATTTGTAAATGAGCGTTTAAAAAATGGTATTTGAGGGAAGAATTGGGGAAGCAGAAGGATTTAAATGGATTTTTTGGAAAATAACTATTTTTATTTATAAATTAAATGTTTTATTTTTAATAATTACGCAACATTTATAAATACTCATTTATAAATATATATAAATGGCTAATATGATTTTAGAATTTAGAGTAATGCCAGAAGATGGTGAAACAGAATTTAGTGAACTTGAATCAAGTGTAAAAGAAGTTATTAGTAACTATCATGAATCTGTTAAAGTAAGAATAATTGAACCCCAAAATGTCGGTTTTGGACTTCAAGCTGTAAGAGTTGAAATTGAAATTGATGAGAATTGTGGTTCAGAAGATTTAGAAAATAAATTGGCTGATTTAGAATTAGCGGGAGAAGTTAATCTTCTAAAAATGGATAGATTATAAATTCTGGATTTAAGTTAAATTTAATAAAATAGTAAAAAATAAAATGGATAGTCAAAATACAAATACAAAAATTGTAAATATTGTAATTTCAACATCTCTTGAGCATAAAATTCCTTTAGAGAGATTAATTATGGATTTACCAAATACTGAATATAACCCCGAACAATTCCCAGGTTTGATTATGAAAATTAGAGAGCCTAAAGCAAGTTTTTTAATTTTTAGTTCTGGAAAGGTAGTATGTACAGGAACAAAATCTCTTGAAGAAGTTGATTTAGCTTTAGAGAGATTAATTGAATATATGGCAAAAGTTGATGTGAAAATTACTGTAAAACCTCAAGTGAGAGTTGAAAATGTAGTTGCTTCAAGTGATATTGATATGAAATTAGATTTAAATGAAATAGCTATTAAACTTACTAATGTTGAATATGAACCTGAACAGTTCCCAGGATTAGTATTTAAAATTAATGATGAGACAAGTGCTACTTTTTTAATTTTTGGTAATGGTAAGATTGTATGTACAGGTACAAAATCTGATAAAGATGTTCACATTGCAATTAAAAATTTAATGACAGTATTTAAAAAATATGATGTAAAATCGTATAAATAATGATTTAAATAGTATTTGAATTTAATTTTTATTATTTTTATAAGAATTTCTCAGTATGATTTTTTTTAATAAAATAGGAGTATCTTCTATTTTACATTTTTATTTTACTTTTTCTACTCCTATAAAGACAAGAATTTATAAATGATTTTTTATAAAAAATAGTATGAATAAAGAAAATGTTACAACTTCTATATCTCCTCCTAATACATCTATTGAGATTTTGAGGAAATATTTTGGTCAGTGTTTTGATAAAGAAGGTAATTTTGATATTAACAAGTTTAAAGATGAGGTTTCTCAAAAAGATGATATTAATTTTTCAAAAGAGAGTTTCTCTATGGAGTTTTTAGGAAAAAGTTATGCAAGACTTCTAGCTACTGATGAAGCAACTACGCTACTTCAAGAAGATATTGCGTGGAATGAACAAGAGGAGAATAAAGATTCTCAAAATTTATTGTTAAGAGGAGATAATTTAGAAGTGTTAAAGCATTTGTCTAATGCATATCAAGAACAAGTTAAGATGATTTATATTGATCCTCCCTATAATACGGGAAGTGATGGGTTTGTATATGAAGATGATAGACAATTTGATGTAAGAACATTAATGGAACTCTCAGGAGTTGATGAAGAAAGAGCAAAAAGAATATTACAATTTACAAGAAGTAAGAGTAATTCTCACTCTGCATGGCTCACTTTTATGTATCCACGATTATACATTGCAAAACAATTATTAAGAGATGATGGAGTAATATTTATTTCAATTGATGATAATGAAGTTGCACAACTCCGTTTACTAATGGATGAGATTTTCGGAGAGGAGAATTTCGTTGCAGTTGCCCCAAGAAAAACAGGAGCAGGTTCTGCAGCAACAAGATCTGACTCTGAACTTAGAAAATTAAATGATTTTGTAGTCATATATAAGAAAAAAGATTTTATATTTAAACAGAAACTAATGGGAGAGAAAAAATTCCCCTTTAAAGATGAAATAGGAGATTTTTATTTAGGTCAATTTCAAGCATCAGGTTCAGATTCAACTCGTTCAGCTAGACCAAATATGTATTTTCCAATATATTTATTAGAAAATGGAGAACTCTCTTCAAATAAAATTGATGGATTCAAACAAGAAATTTTACCAAATAAAGTTAATGGAGAAGATGGAAGGTGGTTATGGAGTAAAGATAAATTTGATATTGATAAAAAATTAATAGTTTATGAAAATAATAAACTTCAAAGAAAAATATATTTTGATTCTTCTAAAGATAACAGTATTTATCAAGTTGAAAAAGCTTGGTTTGATGAATTCACAAATGCTTCAGGAACTAAAAGATTTAATTTATTATTTGAACCATTTAAGGCAATCTTTAATCACCCTAAACCAACTGATTTAATTAAACATTTGATTTCAATATCAAATTTTAATTCTAATGATATTATCCTCGATTTCTTTGCAGGAAGTGGTACAACAGCAGACGCAGTTATGCAACTCAATGCTCAAGATAAAAAGGAAGGAAAAGGGGGAAATAGAAAATTCATTTTAGTGCAACTCCCAGAAAACATTGATGAGAAGAAGAGTGAAACTGCGTATGATTTTGTGAAAAATGAACTCAATGTTGAGAAACCAACCATATTTGAAATTACAAAGGAGAGAATAATAAGAGCAAGTAAAAAAATTAGAGAAGAATATAATTTAGAAAATACACCCGAATTTAATTTCAAAATATTTCAAACAATACCAATATGGGAAGATTACAAATTTGATGAAGCAGAATTTAATCTTCAACAAACATTATTTGATGAATCAAAACTCAAAGAAGAAGGTATACAAACACTACTCACAACGTGGAAAACATACGATGGAGTACCTTTAACAATACCAACAAAACATATTCAACTTGAAAATTATACAGCACACTATGTAGATTCAAAAATCTATCTAATGAACGCTAAATTTGATACACAACATCTCAAAGCACTTATTAATAAAATAGATGAAGATAGAGAATTTGACCCTAAAACAATTATTCTCTTTGGATATAATTTTCAAAGCAGAGTGTTAAGAGAAATTAGTGAGAATATTAAACACTATTCAAACAAGAAAAATTCTGACATTAATGTTATAATTAGATACTAAGACACAGAAAAATGGTACACTTAAACTTTGAAAAAAATCTCTCCCATCAAGATGAAGCAGTACACTCAACTGTGAGTATCTTCAACGGACTTGAAACAGAACTCAAACAAGGAGCAAACAAACAATACAAAAATACAAAGTTTGAATTTCTAAGAGGATTTCAATATTTTGAAAATCTTAAATCAATAATGTCTAAAAATAATATTGACTCTAAAATTAAAGCTAGAAGTAATATTTTAGATATTCAAATGGAAACAGGAACTGGAAAAACCTATACTTACACTAAAACAATGTTTGAACTTAACAAACTATATGGAATATTCAAATTTATTGTAGTAGTACCAACTATTTCTATTAAAGCAGGAACAATAGATTTTTTAACTTCAAAAAGTAGTAGAGAACATTTCAAAGAGATGTATGGAAAAAGTATCCAACTCCATATTGTTGAGAGTAAAAAAAGAAACAAAAATTCAAAATCATTTATGCCTCCAGCTGTAAGTAGTTTTGTAAATGCAGGAGAATATCAAAAAGATAAAATTCAAGTTCTCATCATCAATCAAGGAATGATAAACTCACAAACAATGGTCACTTCATTTGATAAAACTCTCTTAGACACTCAAACAGTACCATTTGAAGCAATAGCACAAACAAATAGTATAATGATAATTGATGAACCACACAAATTTAAACAAGATAATAAAACGTGGAAAAATCTTCAAAAAATGGAGCCTCAGTTTATTGTGCGATATGGAGCAACATTTGTAGATGAACACAGAGAAAATTTAATTTATAAATTAACATCAGTAGATTCATTTAACAGAAATTTAGTAAAAGGAGTAATTGGACATATAACTGAATTTGAAGAAGGAAAAAACGCACTGATTAAATTTACTAATTCAACAGGAGTTGAAGCAACATTTGAATTAAACCATAACTCTAAAAAATCAACATTTAAACTTACAAAAAATGAAAGTTTAGAAAAAGTACATTCTCAAATGATGGGACTCACAATTGAAAATATCAATAAAACTACACTAATTCTCTCAAATGGATTAGAACTCAAAAAAGGAGATAGTTTAAATCCCTATTCTTATTCTCAAACACTTCAAGAAAGTATGATTCAAAGAGCAATACAAGAACATTTTAAACTTGAAAAGCAGTTTTTAACAAGAGAAATAAAAATTAAACCTCTAACATTATTTTTTATTGATAATATTGAAGAATACAGAAATAAAGATGGAAATATACGAACATTAGTAGAACAATATATTACAGCAGAAGCTCAAAAACTCCTAAAAACTGAAACTAACGAAGTATATAGAAACTATTTAGAAGCAACTCTTAAAGATGTATCAAAAACTCATGGAGGATATTTCTCAAAAGATAATAGTGATAAAGATGAAGCAATTGAGCAAGAAGTAATTGAAATTCTTCACGATAAAGAAAAATTATTAAGTATTGAAAACCCAAGAAGATTTATTTTCTCAAAATGGACTCTAAGAGAAGGTTGGGATAATCCTAATATTTTTCAAATTTGTAAATTAAGAAGTAGTGGAAGTGAAATATCAAAACTCCAAGAAGTAGGAAGAGGTCTAAGACTTCCCGTAAATGAATTTGGAAATAGAGTAAAAGAAGAACAATTTTATTTAAATTACTTTGTAGATTTTACAGAAAATACATTTGTTGAAAAATTAATCAATGAAGTAAATGCAGTCTCAGGAGTTGTTATTTTCAATGATACCCAAGAATATCTCAAATTAACAGATGATATGATTAAACAAATTTGTGAAAAATATAAACTATTAGAAGAAGATTTACTAGATGAACTAGACTCAAAAGATATCATTAAAAGAAATAATAACTTTAAAGAAGGAGGACTTGAATACATAAAAAAACACTACTCATTAATATTTAATACTGGAGTTGATAGTAATAAAATTAAAAAAGCAAGTGAAAGAAAACATAAAGTTTCAATTAGAACTGAAAAATATTCACAACTTAAAGAATTATGGGAAAAAATCAATCAAAAAGTATTACTTACATATGAAATTAAAACAGAAGAAGAATTTAAAGCACTCCTTATAGACTTTTTACAAGATAAAAATTATTTAACACAAACAGGAATTAAACAAAAAACTCAAAAGATGATTATTGAAAATGATAAAGTTGCATCTCTTCAAGAAGAAGAATTAGGATATGGAGATTCAGCTAAACTTCAATCAATCTCAACAATGAAATATCACACATTCTTAGAAGAATTATCAAGAGAGTTAAAAATTAATATTAAAACTCTCAATAATGCGTTTAAACACTCAAATATAAAAATTAATAAGTATCTCAATCAATCAACTATTAGAACACTAAAACAAACATTTGATATATATTTAACACGAGAGGCTTTCACTAAATTTCAAATATCTTACCAAAATATAACTCAATCTATTCACCCAACTAGTTTTACCAATGAAAAAGGAGAAGTATTAAGCGAAATTGATTCATTTAAAATAGGAAGAAATTCAGATTTGAAGCAAAATGTATCAGAAAAGTATTTATTAGAAGAATTATATTACGACTCAGACATTGAAAAAGAAAATATCAAAAAAAATATTCAAAGTGTAGTGGTATTTACAAAAATTCCTCAAAGCTCAATTAGAATTCCAATAGCAGGAGGAGGAACATATTCTCCTGACTTTGCTTACGTAGTTGAGTTTAAAGATGGAATTAAAAAACTCAATTTCATAGTTGAGAGTAAAAATACTGAGTTTAATGAAAATTTAAGAAAAGAAGAGAAGCAAAAAATTAAACATACTGAAAAATTATTTCAAGATAGTATTAAAATTCATTTCAAAACTCAATTTAAAAATAAGGATATCATAGACTTAATTTATGAAATAACAAAAGAAGAAGAAAAAGTATAAATAGAGTAAATAGACTATAATGAAAAAAGTTTAATCTAGAAATTTATCTAACTTAAAGTTTTCTTTTCTCTTTTCTTTTAAATTTTCTTCTTTTAGGCTTTGAAACATTTTGGTAACCATTGAAGCTTGAGAGTGAAGTATTTGTTTAAAAAATTCATTACATAATTTATAATCTAAAAATTTAATTCCAACTCCATTTTGATTTAAAGTTAAAAATTGAAATTGTTCAGAATCTATTTCTATTGAAGTTTCTTGTTTTGAATCTCCCCAGTCTATACTAAAAACAAGTACTAGTACTTCATCTTCAAAATACCAATGGTGAATTTCCTCTTCAATATCATTTTTAACATAAAGATTCACAAAATCCCTAATTTCTTCAGGAATTAGTTGGAGGAAATAAAACTCCAATAATGTTTTTTTTTTAGAAGTAACTAATAATTCAATAACTCTTCTTTGTTCATTTAACATAAAAAACTCTGTGTAATTATTATTATGAACAGCTTTTTTGGCTTCCTGCTTTGTTTTTCTAAGCGTTGATTCAAAGTTATTGTTTGATGTCATATTACTAAGTATAACTTATTCTTTTGTTTATAAGTATTTTGTTAAACTTAAAATTAATTAAATTTATTCACACTTTAAAATTGAAACTAGTTATTAAATTAACAGATATAAAATATGTTTAGTTTTAATTTAACTTAAATGTATTAATTATAAAGAAACCAAAAAATATTATAAATTAATTTTATTCACTTATATATAATGTCAAAAACATACTTTGAATACGAAACAATTGTAGTAAATCATTATCTTCAGAAATTATATTACATTTATTTTAAAAATACAATTTATGAAAAAATTCTCCATTACTTAGTTATTTTTGCAATTATAGTCATATTAATTCACATTTACGTAATATTTATGCCTAATGAGTTTTTATATTATTATGTTAAAATATTAGAGCCTTATGTATATTTAATTTTAAGCTTTGAACTTTTAAAAGAAGCAGCAAAGGCTAGAAATTATAAACATTTTTTTCATAAACACCGGATAGACATTGCAATTCTTGCAGTTTTAAGTGCTTCAATGTTATTTGTTGTATATATAGCTTTTATGAAAATTCCAAACTTTGAAGGAATTAAGTAAAAAACTCACTTTGTGAGTTTTCTCAAATTTCTAAAAATCAAAACACACCCATAATTTCTTGAGGGTG
>JBLKOJ010000034.1:0-22493 GCA_047602745.1 Candidatus Woesearchaeota archaeon
AGAGCAAAAGGCACCCTTAAAATGGGTGTGTTTTTATTTTTAGAAATTTCAGAAAACTCCAAAGGAGTTTTTTACTTCACTTTGTAACATGACCTACTTTTCTATTAATTACAAATTTGGATTGTACATTTGAGGAATATGCCAGAATTTGATATTTGTCTTAAATATGCTTCATTAAAATTTGCTCGCTTTTTTTAAGAATAAGCTCTCAATTTTTTGAATTAAAATCTTGAATTGGTGGACTAAGTATTTTTTCTAAAGCAATTTTGCTCAGATTTTAGCATTTAATTTGTAATATAAATTTAGAGATTTTATAAAAAAATTAAGCAACTATATTTAAAAATTATAATGATTAAAACTATTATTCAATTATAATTTGTGGCTTTGAAGGGACATTAAAACTCGATATTTGTGTCTGATTTTCATCTTGTAGGATTATATTTATGTCTTTAAAATTGAATTCTTTTTTTAAAAATTTAATAGTTTTTTTTAATAGTTCAAATTCTTTTTCCTGAGTAAGATAAAAATGAACTCCCGATTTAAATGTTTTAGGAACAAATTTTGAAATAAATTTTGAATCATTTATAAAACTTTTTTGAAGTTCTTGCATCATTTGCTTAATAGGAATTTCTTTTTCTCTTAAGTTTGTAATTTTATCAAAAAGTTCAAACCTACTTTGAGGTGCAACAATAAGTGTAAGAGTTGTTCCTTTTTTTAGTTCATTAAGTGTTCCAATTTCAGCAGTAAGTTTTTCTATGATTTCTTCTTCTCCTACAATATCTTCTGATATAAATGAGTTAAATAATGAAACATCAATAGATTCATGTGATACAAATGTAGTCTTGCCTAGTTTTTCCCATAATTCTTCACAGATATGAGGAGTTGCTGGAGTTAAAATTTTAATTAAATCTTCAATAACAAATCTAATGGCAACATTTGTCTCTTTTTCTCCAATTCTTCTTGTTGAGTAAGTTACTTCTTGTAAGAATTCATAGAGTACTTTCACATATGCTTCTCTTAATTTCATATCTTCAAAAAATTCAAATGCTTCTTTAACTCTAATATAGAATTTTGCAATAAGCCATTTTTGAGTTAAGTTTAAAGATTCAAATTCTGGCTTGTTTAATGCAATTGAGTTTAAAATTATTTCGACAATTTTATCGAATTTTTTTTGTACTTGTTCAACTTCATCGTCTTTAAAGTCCATCTCTACATCAAAATTAGATGTCACAATTAAATATAATCGATATAAATCTGCTCCATATATGTCTTTTACTCTAAATAGGGGGGTTCCATTGCCTTTTGACTTTGAAATTTTATCACCATTTCTCATCATAAATTGTCCAACACTAATTTGTTTTGGCCACATACTTTGAGGAAAAATAATACTATAATGATATATTAAAAAATTTAGATGATTAGACATATGTCCCCACGCAGTATATCTTAAATCTACATTATTCCAATATATTACTTCTTCTCTACATTCTTCAATAATAGACTTAGGAATTTGAGTATTTTTTGAAATTTGTTCAATATTTCCTTCTCCTAAATATATATAATCATAAAATTCAGGTGTTAATTGTTGAGTTTTTAGATTATTATTTCTTAAAATGTGTATAATAATATAGAGCATTTGATAAATGGTGGAATCACTAAGTGGTTCAATAACCCAGTTTTCATCATAAGGGAGTTTTGTACCAAGACCTCTTTTTCTCGCACATGGTCTCATATTAGCCCAATTAATATAACCGATTTGTGTCTGTTTTAAATTTTGAGGTTTGTATGTCATATATTCCATCAAATCAAGTGCTTTTTGTTTGATTTGAGGTGAGGAGTAATCTAAAAACCATTGTCCTGATAAATTTGCGACAATTACATTATCTCCTCCTCTTGTTTGAGCTCTTCGAGTTGTTTCGTACAATGTTCCTCCAACTCCTAAATCTTCTAATTTTTGTTTAGTTTTATTAAATCCTACATTATTTTTCAAAGGAGTTCCATTAAATTCTTCTCCACAATTAATCATAACAGCTCCAAAGTGAGATTCTTTGTATAATTCCTTTTTCATCTTTTCGAGTTTTTCTTCATTTCCTTTGGTTGTATAAATTTTATATTCAAGTAGTTTTGAATATGCAGGAATATTTGCTCTATATTTGATTTCTTGTCCTTTTTTATCAAATGTTTGTGTTATTGGAGTAAGTTTTAAGGGTTCTTCATCTTGAAATTCTTCTAAACTTCTATTTGGGAACATATGCTCAAAAAGATGTAAATAGTCATGAACAGAATCAGCAGGAGAGGAGAAGACAATTCCAGTGGCATGATTTTCATCACAAAAATCTCCACTTATTACAGGAACTACTTTATTAGTAATAGGTGCTACTACTTTTTTGTCTATAAACTCACTTCCTTTATGTTTTGAGATAAACTCTACATCATCAAATTGATGTTCAATTTTCACTTGTGAAGCTTCACTTACAATCCAGATATTTCTTTCAACTTTTAATTTAATTAAATTCATATCAGGTTTCACATACATATTCGTAATTCCAAATACAGCGTCAGGACGCAGAGTTCCAGCAACAAGATATCCATTTTGGTTTTCTATTTTGAACATAATATAAGACATCTCTGATATTCCAACTTTATCGATGTCTCCATCTTTGATATCATCTTCTCCTACTGCATTTTCATCTTGAGAGGAGTAGAGAATTGGATATTTTCCCTGTTTTAGAAGTCCGTTTTCCTTAAGCTTCTCATATTGCCATTTGATAAATGAGTTGTATAATGGTTCTCCTGTGGTAAATTGCCTATCATACGTAATACTCATACCAACACTATCAAGAGATTCTTCTATTGTTTGAGAGAAAAAATTTGCAATATTTTGAGGGTCGTGAAACGTATCAATGAGTTTTTCTTGTTCAGTTTCATCTTTAATATAATCTGAAATAGCATCTCTTACTTGGGCAATTACTTTTTCATCACCTCTTTTAATCCCATCAGCAACTGCTAACACAGGTGTTCCAGAAATATGGTATCCAAGAGGAAACAAAACATTTTTTCCTCTTAGTCTATGGTATCTTGCCATAACATCAGTAATTGTAATTGTTCTACCATGTCCAATATGCATTACAGAGTTAGCATATGGGTATGCAAAATTGATAAAGAATTTATCTTTATTTGAATGAGCAGAAGTGTCCCACGCCTTAGCTTCTTTCCATCTTTTTTGCCATTTTTGTTCAATAAATTTATAATTTTCAAGAGTCATACTATAGATAAATAAGTTTGTAATTTAAATATTTTAGTATTTATTTAGTTAATGAATTGTTAATGAATTATTAGTGAATTATTTTATACTAAGTTATTTAAATATAGAAGTTATATAATAACTCTGACAATTCAAGCAGCAGAGGAGAGATTAGAAAGAGTTTAGCTTTTTTTGAAAAAGAATTAAAACTAAACTTGATACGCTAGTAAAAATTGAAAAATTAAGTTATGAAGAAAAAAAAGAAATACAATATTGAACATTGAAAATTAAAAGAAAATTAGATACATTAATTTTTATGAATCTGTGTTTAATTAGAACGAAATCTATGAATTTTTATTTTTATCTTTTTTCAATTAATCTAAGTGTTTATAAATTTTCAATATTAATTTTAATTAAATGAAATCAGTTAGTAAAAGTTCTAAAAACACTATTTCTGTTAAAAAAAGGTTTAAAGAATTCTCTTCTACAAGAGATGCTTTTGCTCAGGCATTAGTGGATATAGGTAAAAATGATACAAATATTGTAGCTTTGTGTGCAGATTTGAAATCTTCTTTAAAACTAGACAAATTTGAACAATTATATCCTAAACAATTTTATGAAATGGGAATTTGTGAGCAAAATATGGCCTCTTGTGCATGTGGGATGGCAAAAATAGGAAAAATTCCTTTTATCTGTTCATATGCAGTATTCTCACCAGGGAGAAATTGGGATCAGATTCGTGTTGGCGCATGTTATTCAAATTTACCCGTAAAAGTAGTAGGAGGGCATACTGGACTTGTAACGGGTCCCGATGGAGCAACACATCAAGCTCTTGAAGATATTGCAATGATGAGAGTATTACCCAATATGGAAGTGTACGTTCCTAGTTGTCCTAGTGAGAGTTATGAAATTACTAAACTTGTAGCATATTCAAAAAAACCTACATATTTACGTTTAAATAGAATTAATCAAGAAGAAATACACATGATTGAGGACTTTAATTTTCAAAAAGCACGACTTGTATATGAAGGAGTTGATTGTTTAATTTGTGCAACAGGAGTTGGAGTTGAAATTTCTAAACAAGCTGCTATTGAACTTGAGAAAGAAGGGATTTCGTGTAAAGTGTTAGCAATTCACAGTATTAAGCCCTTTGATGAAAAACGATTTTTAAGAGAAGCTAAACTCTGCGGATGTGTAGTGGGTGTAGAAGAGCATCAAGTATATGGTGGACTTGGAAGTGTCATTAGTGAAGTATTAGTTCAAAATATTCCTCTACCTCAAGAATTTGTTGCTGTGCGAGATACATTTGGACAAAGTGGGGAAGCAGATGAATTATTGCAGTTCTACGGAATTAGTGTGCAGAATGTGAAGGAGAAAGTTAAAAATGTGTTGGAGAGGAAAATGAAGGCGAATAAACATAATAAAATAAGTTAGATATAATTTTTATCCTCCTGAAACAACACTTAATATTTTCATATCATCTCCTTCTTGAAGTTCATATTCCTCAAGAACTACTTCATTATTAATAGTAATAATTACTGCATTAACACTTTCATTTAATTCTTTTAAAATTTCTTTAGGAGTTTTAAACTTTTGTTCATCAAAATTATATGTATGATTTGTTCTTTCAACCAATACTCTTATAACCATATTAATATTTAATAAAATAAATGTATTTTTTAATGTTTGTATTTTAAGTTTGAGAGGGTAATTCAATTATCTTAATAAGTAAGGAGTGATATAGGTCAACAAGTTCAAAGAATTGGTTTGTTAATTCTTTACTAGTTCCCCATCTTTTATGCTCTTTAATAAATCTTAAGAGTCTTTCAATAAATTTAGAATTAGAACTATCTAAATGGGTTATGATATTCTCTTTAAATTCTTTTAAGTATCTTTCTTTATTTCTTTTATATTGAATTTGTAACTCTTTTTCAAATTCTCGAGAATTATTGAATACTTTATTTGCAAAAAAGATATTACTTAGATGAATGGTCTTTATAATTATTTCATGAAGAAGAGGTTCAAATTCATCATTATGAGAATATTGATATATTGTTGTCATTTCTTTATCATATAACAAAAATCTTTCAATATCTAAAATAAAGTCTTCAAGAATAAGTAGGTGTTCATAAATTCTTCTTCTAGGAACAATAATTGTTTGTTTCATATTTATTTAGTTATTTATGCAATTATTCTCATACTTTTAATAATTACAGGTTCATCAGGAACGTCTCTTTGATTTCTAGGAACTTGACTAATTTCATCTATTATCTCCATTCCAATTAAAACTTTTCCAAATACAGGGTGTTTACTTGTCATTGGTTGTTTGTCAAAGTCTAAATTAGTGTTATCTACAGTATTTATAAAAAATTGAGAACCCCCACTTTGTGGTCCAGAGTTTGCCATTGAAAGAGTTCCTCTCAAATTTGAAAGCCCCTCAACAAATTCATCTTCTATTGTGTATCCAGGTCCACCTGTTCCCCATCTTGGTTGAAGAGAGTCATTTTTAGTCAACGGGTCCCCTCCTTGAATCATAAAATTAGGAATTACTCTGTGAAATTTTATACCATCATAAAATCTATTTTCAATAAGTTCTTTAAAATTTCCCGCAGTAATGGGAGATTTAACTGTATATAA
Organism: Candidatus Woesearchaeota archaeon; assembly: GCA_047602745.1. Classification (GTDB taxonomy): domain Archaea; phylum Nanobdellota; class Nanobdellia; order Woesearchaeales; family UBA583; genus UBA583. The sequence goes on from JBLKOJ010000034.1 coordinate 5,882, forward strand.
TTCGATATATACATCTCCAAAATTAGTTTGCATAATTATTAGAGTATTTTCTTTATCTTGCATAAGTTCTTTTGCTTGAGTTTCCATACTACTTAAATTTAATGAGTTTAAGTTTAAAAATATTACAATTATTATTGTACATACTATTAATGTAAATAGAACAATGCCTGTAAGTATTGAGTTGAATAATTTTTTTTCCATAGAATACAAAATCACGTATTATTTTTAAAAATTTGTTTTTTACAATTATATTTAAAAAATAAAATTTAATAAAATAAGTATTAATGAGATTAATTTTAAAAAACTAGTTTTTAATTAATAAATTTAAAACTATGGTCCTACAAATCCACAACCTGAACAAGTATATTTTTTCCCTAAAATTCTGGCTTCTCTACTTCTTGAAATTTCAGCATCACACATAGGACATTTAAATGTTATGTGAGCAGGCTCATTGATTAATTTTTGATTATTGTCAAATTTAACTTGCATATGAATAGAAAATAAGTTTGTTTTATAAATTTTTTGAATTAAATTTTAAAAAAATGATTATTTATTTTTTTTTGGATAAAATAATAGTCTAAAAGATGAATAAATACAAGGAGCTGCAAACAAACTTACAAATATACTTAATAAGTATTGTAAATTCATAAATACAGTTTGCACACCTTCCATACTCAAAGGAGTAAATTGAACAGTATTTATAATGTATGTGAGGAGTAGGGCTATAAATCCAACACTTCCCACCATCATAACAAATTCTTGGAACATTTCTTCTCTGCTTTTATCATTAAATAAAACGTAAATAAGTCCCATCATAATTAAAAATAAATTTACGGGTAGAAATAAAGGTTCAAATACTCCTAATATAATTATTACTATTCCAAAGATTAGGCCTAACAAAAGACTATAATTCATAATTCCCCTAAGAATAACTCTTCTAATTTTTTTTCTAATTGATATTTTTTCACTTTTAACTTTATTTAAACTTGTTTCTTTATTTGAGGTAGACTGGGGTGAATATATTTTTCGAAGTTTCATTTTTATTTATTTAATATTGTATTTTACTTTTCTTTAAATATTTTTGTATTTAATAATACTAATAACTTTTAATTAGAGAGTTATAAATTTTTTTATAATTTTGAAATAACACTCTCCATTGTAACTCTTTTGCATATTCAAGTGCATATTTTTTTTCCCTATATTGAGTTCTTGCTGCTTTTGAATACTCTTCAAGTATAAATTCTTTAATTTGCTCTACTTTTGAATTATAATCTTGTCCAAGAACAACTCTTACTACTGAATTATTAATTTTGTTATGGAGCCAATATCTTCCAAATCCAGCATTCTCAGAAGTTAATGTTATTACGCCATAAGCAATACTCTCATGAGGCGTATATCCCCAGGGTTCATATCCAGAAGGAAATAGTGAAAAATCACTACCCTGTAGGAGCTCATAATAGCTCATATCAAATACTTTATTTTCATAATCAAGTGTTCTTGGTATAAGAATAATTTTTATTTTATCCTCTTTTTTATTTAAAAGTCCATTTTGAGTGCATAACTGCATTAGTTCATGATTGAGTTCTATATTATATCTTGAAAGAGGTGCTGCCACAAAGTTTTGATTAAAATCTAATTTGATTTCATCTTCAAGTGGCTTGTAGTCTCCTGCCATAATTGGTGCTAAAATTACAACTTCTCTGGAAGAATCTTCTTGTTTGAGTTTATTGTTTAGTTCACCTAGGGCTTGAAATGTTGTGTCATATCCTTTGACTTTTATTTCAAATCTACCTGAAATAATTCCAATTCTTAAGTGATTTTTTACTTTATAGAAAGGTTTAAAATATTCTTGAATTGAATTAGTGAGTTTTGAATGTAAATTAGTAAATTCTTTAATACAATCATCAAAACTTAAATCTAAATTAAACCCATTTTCAGTCACATTAACATTTGGATAATCATATAATTTAATAATTTCTTCTTTTGAAAGAGGTGAGACGCATGACGATGAATCTGAATATCTCAATGCTTGATGTTCTGTTTGGTATTTTGTGTGAACATTTAATTCTTGAGCTATTTGATAAGGATTTTTTTCAATTAGTTCTTTATTCATTAACAATTCATTAAAATTTCCATAATATGCTCTTCCAAGCATTGTTGCGTGAGTTGTAAATATAGTTCTAATGTTGAGTTCATCTTTGAGATGTTTGTTTTGATTAAAATAAAATGTAGCTCCTGAACACATCCACTCATGAGAATGAACTAATGTGTTAGAGTAATTCATATCTCTTGATAGTTTCTCACACACAACTCCACACCCCCATGACCAAGTTATAACCTCATCAAAATCAAACCAATTACTATTTAATGAGTCTATTTTATGATTCTCCCACAGAGTTCCTTTTATATAGTTCGAGTTTTTTTCAAATCCTGTCATCTCAACTAAAATACAATTACAACTTGTGTTCAAATTAGGTTTCCATTTACCAAAATGAAGAGTGAGTCCCATCTTTTTTAGTTCTTGAATTGAGTTTTGAAAGTGATGAGGCACATCTTCTTTTAAGAATTCAGTTGTATTTTTGTAAGGTCCGATACAATAGTACTCATCTGCATATTCTTTGGCTTGATTAATTTTTGATGTTAAAACTGTGTGAATGCCTCCAACTAAATTACTCACTTCCCATGAAATTTCAAAAAGAAGAATATTTTTATTATTCTTATCCATGCTAATATTAAATTATTTAGATATAAAAAATTATATGACTATTGTTAAGAGAAGAATTATAATCTTGAAAGTTTAATGTACACTGATTTTACACGCTAATAATAACTTCCTCGCAAATTTATTAAAAGTTTAGTAATGCAAGAATTAAAAAGGGGTGAGAGTGAAATTTAAAATTTCTATTTGCGTTTTCATAGTGTTAAATTTTTCTGTTAAGTTGGCAATTTTTACTAAACATTTATTAATTATAGTATATCAGTTTAAGTAGATAGTCTTAAATTTCAATTTAAGATATTTAATTTAAAGTAGATTAAAAATGCCCAGACTTGCTGTAATTGATAATGAAAAACTTAAACAGATGAATGATAAACTTCACATTCAATCTTTGTGTCCAGTTAATAGAAGAGGCAGTGATTGTATGTATTTTGAAGGAGAAAAACTCTTAATTGATGAAATTTTATGTATTGGGTGTGGAATTTGTGTAAAAGCTGCTCCCCATGCTATTTCTATTATTAATTTGCCTGATGAAGATAAATTTCCTCCTATACACCAGTATGGAAAAAATGGGTTTAGAGTATTTAATCTACCTTTTGTTGAAGAAAATAAAATTGTTGGAATTTTAGGAAAAAATGGTATTGGTAAATCAACTGTAATATCAATTCTTGCAGGAATTTTAGAAGCAAACTTTGGTGAATTAGAAAAGAGGTATGAATCTAAAGAAGAATATTTTACTGAATTATTTTCAAAGTATAAAGGGACAGTTTTGCAACAATATTTCACTAATCTTCAAAAGGAAAATATAAAAGTAGCATTTAAACCACAACAAATTATCCAAATTCCTCAAAAATTTAAAGGAAGTGTAATTTCATTATTAAAAAATATTGAGCAAGATATTAGTAAAATAGAACTTAAGTCTCAATCTTTAAATATTCATCAAATACTTGAGCGCGATATTTCACACCTTTCAGGAGGAGAACTGCAAAGAGTTGCTCTATGTGCGTGTTTGTTAAAAGAGAGTGCCAATTTTTTTGTGTTTGATGAGGTAACGAATTACTTAGATGTGTATGAGAGATTAAATTCTGCCCAAATTATTAAAAATGTTGTGGGAGAAAAGTCTGCTTTAGTAGTTGAGCATGATTTGGTTATTTTAGATTTTTTAATTGACAATATTCACTTAATGTATGGTAAATCAGGAGTGTATGGAAAACTTACAAATATTAAAAATGCAAGACTTGGAGTAAATGAATATTTACAGGGATATTCAAAAGATGAAAATGTACAATTCAGAGATAAACCTATTACGTTTCACAAAGATAGTGTATTAGATGAGCAAATAAGAAGTGCATATGTGAAGTGGAGTAGTGAAGTTGTTCAAAGAGGAGAGTTTAGTGTTGAGATTAAAGAAGGGCATATTTCAAAGGGAGAAATTATTGGAATTATAGGAAGAAATGCTCTTGGTAAATCAACATTTATGAATCATGTAAATGAAGTAGGACTTGAGGATAAAATTATTTCGTATAAAGAGCAGTTAATTCAAAGAAGTGATGATTTAGTACTTTCAGTATTAGGAGCAATGAGTCATTATACAGATCCATTTTTTAAGTTATATATTTTAGAACCTTTAAAAATTGAAGAATTAGAGGAAAAACAAGTTGATCAATTATCAGGAGGAGAGTTACAACGATTTGCAATTGCTAAATGTTTGCTTGAAGATGCACAGGTATATTTACTTGATGAACCTACAGCGTTTTTAGATGTTGAAGATAGACTTGTTGTTGCAAAAGTGATTAGAAATTTTATTGAACTTCGAGAAAAAGCGTGTTTTGTAATTGACCATGATTTAATTTTTATGGATTATATTTCACATAGGCTTATGGTTTTTGATGGGCAACCTAGTATTCAAGGAGTAGCACATTCTCCTGTTGGAATGAGGGAGGGAATGAATCATTTCTTAAAAGGAGTTGATATTACATTTAGAAGAGAAGAACATTCAAAAAGGCCAAGAATTAATAAGAAAGGTTCAGTTAAAGATAATGAGCAAAAAAAAGCAGGAGAATATTATTATTCTTAGAAGTTACTATACAACTTGAAAATTATTGGCTTGAATAAAACAAAAGCAGTTTTTTTTGCTCAAATATTAATTTGAAAGATAAATGTAACGAACGTAACGAAGTGAAGTGACCTTGTTTTTTTCTAAAAAAGCTAAATGGAATAGAATCATTTCTTAAAAGGAGTTGATATTACATTTAGAAGAGAAGAACATTCAAAAAGGCCAAGAATTAATAAGAAGGGTTTTTTTAGACAATAACTTTTTTCTAATTGTCTGTTAAAACTCTAATGAATTTTTATTAAAAAACTAGAATAAAAAAGAATAAAAAATAATAAAAGCTAAGTAATGACTTAATAAAGTAATTATTTAATAACTTGAACTTAACTAGAAAAAATTTTATCATTATTCTTTAACGTGTTTCTACTTTTTCAATAATTTCAAACATGATTTTTAATGTTTATATTTATTAATTTAAAATTAAGTAAATTAAACATAATTTATTGAAGAAAAATTTCTAAATCCTGACAAAAACTTTTAATAATTTCATCATGTATCATATCACAGTAATTCAAGTCTTCATTTATAAATGCTTGGTTTTGATAATAACTATCTTTGCAATGAATTATTTGGTCTTTATCTGACATATTTTCACACAAAGAAATATCATCGTTCACAATAGCGAAATGCGTAAAACAACTCCCTAAAAAATGAGTACTATCTAAATCATTACAAGAAGTATGTTCGTTTGAATTTACAATATCTTGAAATAAAATTTCTTCATAACACTCATCTTTTCTCAATCTATCTGTAATATTTTTACAGTAATTTCCATCTCGTGTCTCTAAGAATTTTTCAAAATAATAATAGTCTTTACAATCATCTATAGTATCATTATCAATTAATTTATTACATATTTTCACATCTGATTGTTTAACACTATGTATACTATAACAATAATTTTTTATATCAGTATCATTTAATGTATTACAATATCTAGGGATTTCAACAGACATGAATAAATTATAATAAAAATTTTCAAAACAATCATTTTGAAGCGAATTATTTTTTATTTCAGCACAAAAACTCGCATCTTTTAGATTTATTGATTGAGTGAAATAATGGTTTGTAAAACATTTTTCTTTTAAGCTATTATTTTTTATTTTATCACAATAGTTAAGACTTACTTTATTATCTTGCATTGATTTTATATAATTACAATCGTCATCACAAGACTCCATATAAAAAAACATTACTGAAGAAAAAATAATTATGAATGCTACTATAATTAGCAGCATTATTAAAGATTTATTTTTATTAGTTATATCCATTTTACTTTAATTGTTGTAGGTATTATTAAGTTATAAAAGTTTCGCTTCCTTAAGTAGTTAGAGAACATCCTCCATTATTGTTATAATGTCTTCTCTCAGGAAATGTTACGCTAGCCCCTCTAGTTCTTGTTTTAGTTCTATAATTTTAAACATAATTTTTAATATTTATACTTACTAATTTAAAATTAAGTAAATTAAATATAATTTATTGAAGAATAATTTCATCTTCATAACAATAACTTTTAGTAATTTCATCACGTATCATATCACAATAGTTCAAGTCTTTATTTGTTAATGCTTGGCTATAATAAAAGGTATCCTCACAATGAATTATTTGGTCTTTATCTAACATATCCTCACACAAAGAAATATCATTATTCATAAAAACGAAGTGCCCAAAACATTCTTTCATTAAATGAGTTACATTCAAATTATTACAGGAGGTATGTTCATTTAAGTTTATAATATCAAAAAATAGACTTGTTTGATAACATTCATCTTTAGTAAATTCATCAGTAATATTTTCACAGAAATTTTCATCATTTGTCTTTGAGAATTTTTCAAAATAAAAAAAGTCTCTACAATCATTTATAGGGTCATTATCAATTAATTTATTACATATTTTCACATCTGATTGTTCAACACTAAATAAACTATAACAATAATTTTTTATATCAGTATCATTTAATGTATTACAATATCTAGGGATTTCAATAGACATGAATAAATTATAATAATAAGTTTCAAAACAATCATTTTGAAGCGAATTATTTTTTATTTCAACACAAAAACTCGAATCTTTTAGATTTATTGATTGAGTGAAATAATGGTTTGTAAAACATTTTTCTTTTAAGCTATTATTTTTTATTTTATCACAATAGTTAAGACTTACTTTATTATCTTGCATTGATTTTATATAATTACAATCGTCATCACAAGACTCCATATAAAAAAACATTACTGAAGAAAAAATAATTATGAATGCTACTATAATTAGCAGCATTATTAAAGATTTATTTTTATTAGTTATTTCCATTTTACTTTAATTGTTGTAGATATTATTAACTTATAAAAGTTCCGCTTCCATAAGTAGTTAGAGAACATCCTCCATTATTGTTATAATGTCTTCCCTCAGGACATGTTACGCTAGCCCCTCTAGTTCTTGTTTCAGTTCTACTTCTGTGAACAGTTTGAGTAGTTCTCCTTTCACACCATCCTTGAACTCCCTGTCTACCATTTACGATCGGAAATCGGAAATCTGCCGCCCAGTCCATTCCATGCCTGCTACAACATCGAGAAGATGTCATTGAAGGTCTTGGAAAACACACAGGACTCCATCGCCGACAACAGCTTCGCGTTCTTGTTTCAGTCCATCTAATGGTTACTTGATATCTACAAGTGGCATAACCTACATAACTACCTCTTGAGCAGCTAATATCAGCAGGGACGGTCTTTAATATACAATCACCATCTACACACAGTCTGTTGGAGGGACAATTTGCAGATGAACTATCTAAAACAACACTACCTTTTGCATAAACATCACCTGAATTTGTTATTGCAGCTACTCTTTGACCATCTGAATTCTTAACAATTAGTCCGTCTTGAGTAATAGTAGATAGTTTATCAGAGTAACTTCTTATTCGTGCGTAGTTATTACTAAATATACTCCCACTTCCAACTAGAAGAGAATTTTCAGATGGACTTGAACCCCCCACATTTACCCTTCCAGAGTTTTCAACTGAATAACTGTTAATTTGATTTGAATTTTTAACATTAACTAATGCTTCAATGTAGACATTCCCTTGATTATCTATGAGTAATACATTCTCATCATCTTTTTCAACTTGAAACCATGGTTCTTCAAAATTAACGTTACAAATTTCAAATGCATGAGATCCAACTATTGAAATAATTGAAATACACACAATATGTAACAATAATTTAAACGATTCCATATTACGATTTTTTTTTAATTTCATATATTATAATTTTGCATAACTTTTAAGAGACGAAAATTGAAATTCTTTAATTGTCTCATAAATATAAATTCTTTAATAGTATATCATTTTACTTTTAAATTTCAAAACTTATTTAAATTCCCCTCCTTTTATATAATTCAATAGAATGTCAAAACAAATTTTAAAAATTCTAGCTCTACCTGATTTACATGGAAGAGAACCTTATTTACTTCTCAAAAATAAACCTGAGTTTGACATAATTATAACTCCGGGCGATATTTGTCTAGATAATTTAAGAACTAGTGAAGAAGAGGTTATTAACAAAACTAAATATTATAATTTAAAAAAAGTATCAATTCAAAAAGGGGAAGAAATTTTAGAATTACTCAGTTCATTTAAAAAACCGATTTATTTAGTTCCTGGAAACTGGGATCCAACTGAGTTTCGAGATGGAATTAAACAAGAAGATTTAAATACATTTGATACAATAATTACAAAATATCCATTAGTCCATAATTGTGAATATGTAAGAGTTGATGTGAAAGATACTCCAATTACAATAATTGGTACAGGCTCAACTTCTGCTCCTGAAATTATATCAAGAACTGAACTACTCACAAGATTAAAATATGAAGAAGATAAAGATAAAATACAAGAACTACAAGAGCGTTATTTATATCAAAAGAGGAGATTTGAGCTAGTAAATGAAGCATTTGAAGGATTACATAAGCAAAAATCTAAACATTTTACAATTCTTCTCTCACATAATTCTCCTTATAAGACTCCTCTTGATATCATTAAAAATCCTTTTAGTCCTCTTCATAATCAACATTACGGTTCGGTTTTAAGTAGAGCTATTATTGAAAAACATCAACCTAAATTAGTGATATCAGGACATATTCATGAAGGGGTCGGGATTTGTAAAATTAAAGATACAGTTTGTTTAAATACAGGATTTGGTTCAGACATATATCATATCATTACAGTTGATTTAAACAATAACAAAGTTCTCTCAATTAAAAAATTTGGTAAAAATACAGATTAATTAATTATATCTATAGATAAAATCTATAAAAACTATAAAATAGCACTTATAAAATAAAAAGCATAGAATTAAAAAAAATTATCAAACTAATTATATAATCATGAATCTGTTTAAAAAACCATATAAACTATTAAAACTACTTAAATTATGCAATATAGTGCTTATAATTTTTATATCTGTTATTATTTCGGGTTGTGTATCACAAATTGATAACAATACTGATAATAATACAATTACTGAGGAAAATTCTTTATTAAATGAAGATATAGAATTTATTTCAAATCAAGAACTTGAGGAATTTAAATCAAGTCACGAAATTGAACAATTTTTACTTGAAAAAACAATTAAATCATCTCAATTATTATTATCAGAAGCATCGAGTTCAACTCTTCCAATGAAAACACGAGGAGTTATGATGGAGTCCTCCATGGACATGATGGTAAGTAGTGATTCACTAGCAACACCTGCTGCTGCTTCTAGTATATCTTCAAGTGATGGAGCATCTCAAAGAGCTGAGGATATTTCATCAACAAATGTTCAAGTTAAAGGAGTAGATGAAGCTGATATTCTTAAAACAGATGGAGAATTTATTTTCACTATTACAAGAAATACGTTAACAATTACAAGAGCTTTTCCACCTCAAAATTTAGAAATTGTATATACTAAAGATTTAGAAGGAAATTCTCAAAATATGTTCATTCAAAATGATAGTTTAATTGTAATTATTAATGAATATGAGGATACTCAAAGAGTTTCACAATTTCAATTTAGACTTCAACCAACGTATAGACCACAGACAAGAATTTTGATTTTTGATATATCAAATATTGAAGAAATAGAAATTGTTGATGAAATGGTAATTAGTGGTTGGTATAATCAAGCAAGAATGATAGGAAATTTTGTATATGTAATTGCACAAGAGCAAGCATTTTCATACAGAGGAATTATAACTCCTTTTATTGATGTTATTCACATTGGAAGAATGATGCCTCCTGTATTTCACTTTAATGAAGATGATGAGGAGTATAGTTATACTAATATTTTATCATTTCAAGTTTCAAACCTAGATTCAAATTCACAGCGAGTTGTAAATGCTCAGTCTTTCTTGCTAGGAAGAAGTAGTGTTGTATATATTTCAAATAATAATATTTATTTAGCAAATAGAAATAATCAATTTGGGTTATATAATTTACAAAATAGGGCGGAATTATTTAAATATGCAATTTTACCTCAGTATCCTAGAAATATTCAAAATGAAATTTCAAGATTTGATGTTCAAACTCAATGGGATGAAATTTCCTCAATTATAGTTTCATATTATGATTCATTATCAGAAGATGAATTAAAAAGAACGTATGATTCAATTCAAGAAGAGGTTTCAAGATTTGAAACAGACTTTTTAGAAAGGAATATGAAAACTACTATTCATTCATTTTCAATTGATACGGACACAGGTGTTGTTGAGTTTAAATATTCAGGAGAAGTGAAAGGTTATTTATTAAATCAATTCTCTCTTGATGAATATGATTCAAATTTAAGAGTTGCAACAACGTTTTCAATTTGGGATAGAAATAGAAGAGAAAGAGTCGAATATAATAACTTATATGTTTTGAATTCAAATTTAGACACAATAGGAAGTATTGAAAATATTGCTCCTGATGAGAGAATTTTTTCAGTTAGATTTATAGGTGAGAAAGGATATATTGTAACATTTAGAGATGTTGACCCTCTTTTCACAATTGATTTATCAAATCCAACAAATCCGCAAATATTAGGAGAATTAAAAATTGATGGCTTCTCTAATTATTTACATCCCTTTGGTGAGAATCATTTAATTGGTATTGGTAAAGATACAGAAGAATTAGAAAGAAGAGGATTTAGACAAAAAGGATTAAAACTTTCATTATTTAATGTTGAAGATATGCAAAATCCTATTGAACAAGATGTATTAGTGTATGGTGAAGCGGGTTCAAGTTCAGCAGCAGAATTTGACCATAAAGCATTAGTGTTTCATTCCATAAAAAATTTACTAATAATTCCTGTATCACTTGTAGAAGAAAATTATAGGCAAGGATTTCAAGGAATACTGGTAATTAGAGTTGATGAAGAAAATGGATTTGAAGAAGTTGCTAGAATTACTCATAGAGAAGACAATAATAGAGCAAATGATGACTGGATTTGGAGTTGGTGGTACAATTCAGATACCACAATTTTAAGAAGTGCTTATTTAGATGAATATTTATACACCATTTCAAATAAACATATAAATGTTCACAATATGAACAATAATTTTAAAATTGAAAATAGTATAGAAATTGAATACCTCATAACAGAAAATTTTGAAGATGAAATGCGGTATTATTATGATTAGGCGTTAATTATACAATATCATTTAAGAGTTATAAATATTTAAAAATATATTATACCTTAAATTATTAAAATGGTCAAAAAAAAAAATTCTTACCCTCAGACTTTTTCGATAATTGGATCTTTAACTAATGCTGCTAAAAGTAAAATTGATTCAATGATTGAAGAGTATATTAGAAAAAATGTTACTCAAAAATTGGTAAGAATTGGTGAGATGTCACTAGCTTTTATACTTGGAGTGGTATTATTGTTAGTTGGGATATCACAATATTTAGCTTCTCAATTATCATTTTTAGAAAATGGGCTTAATTATATTGTAATGGGAACGATTTTACTAATTATTGCATATTTTTTATCCTAAAACATCATTTTTTTATTATATTCTTAATAATACAAACTATTATAAATTTTAAAATCTCTTTTAAAATATGGTAAAAGTTTACACAAAAGTTGGAGATAAGGGAACTACTTCTCTTTTAGGTAAGTCAAATGTGAGTAAACAAGATAGTAGAATTATTACATATGGAGAACTTGATGAGCTAAACGCTGTAATTGGACAGACTATGAATTATGTCAAAAAGCAAGATTATGAATTATTATATAAAGTTGTTGAAGAAATTTTCACAATTAGCTCTCACATTGCTTGTGTGAGTGATTCATTTGAAAATATGTTGCCTGAGTTTAATAAAGATTTAATTCTTGAAATTGAAGAGAGAATTGATGAAATAACTCAAAATTTGCCTGAATTGAAATCATTTATCTTACCTATTGGAAGTATTGGACTTACTCAAATTCATATCGCAAGAACTGTGACTCGAAGAGCTGAGAGAGCATTAGTAGTACTTAAAGATGAAATTGAACCTGACTTTTTACAACTTATTAATAGACTCTCTGATTATTTCTTTACACTTGCAAGAAAATATATTCAAGATAATGAAGAAGAAGAAGAGATTGTTTGGAGCCCAAAGAAATAATTTGAAATTTGAATTTAATTAGTCACATCTCTTGTAATATTTTATATAATCCTTGTATCCCTAAATCCTCTTCTTTTGTATCTTTAACTTTTTTATATATTGAGTACACCAATTTAAGTCCTTGAAGTTTCAAATCCATTTTTTCACACTCTTCAAGTGCGAGTCTCATATCTTTAATAAAGTGTTTAATATAAAACCCAGGTTCAAAATTCTCCTGCACAATTCGAGGTCCCATATTTGTAAGTTGCCAAGAACCTGCTGAACCTCCTTTAATAGTTTCAATAAATAGTCCTAAATCAATTCCAGTTTTTGCTGCATATAATAATGCTTCACAAGTTCCAATAATTGAACCTGCAATTCCTATTTGATTTGCAAGTTTAGTATGTTGCCCAACTCCTGCATCTTCACCCATAAATGATACCACCGAACCCATTTCATCAAAATAAGGTTTCACTTCTTTAAACACTTGCTTTTCTCCTCCTACCATTATTACCAAAGTCCCATTTTTAGCTCCAATATCTCCTCCTGTAACTGGTGCATCTAAAACATGAATTCCTCTCTTTTTTGCTTCATTGAAGATTTTCTGTGCCAGTGTTGGGGAGGATGTAGTCATATCAACTAAGATAGTTCCTTTCTTTGCAGAGTTGATAAGTCCATTATTTAATCCATTTTTTCCTAGGTATGTCTCTTCCACATCTTTGGGGTAGTCAATAATAGTGAATATAATATCCGCTCTTTGAGCAACTTCTTCAACAGATTCACACCAAATAGCACCTTTATCTAAAAGACTCTGAGCCTTTGATTTAGTTCTGTTATACACATATGTTTCTCTTGCTAATTTCATAGCATGCGAGCACATACTCACACCCATAACACCTGTTCCAATCCATCCAATTGATTTTTGTTGTAGATTCATATTAAAAAATAGTTTTGGGTATTTATATATGTTTTTGTAGATATTCTAGAGTTAACCATTCTCGGGTTAGATTTGACTAGTTTTTGGTTGTATAGAATTCAATTTAATTATAATAATTTTTTAAAATATGGGGATCTGTCCAGAAATTGTTTTTCTTAAATTTAAATAAGTAAAAATAATAAAAATATTATCAAAAATTCATTTCAATAAATTCTGATTAAAATTTCTAAAACCATAATTTCCTATTTTTGAATTTCTGGACTGAGTTAAATATACCAAATTTTTATAAATTATTAATTTTCTTAATGTATTATGAGTATAGATATGAGTGTAGATGAAAAAGTTGAATTAATCCTCAATACATTTGAAGAGATTGTAGGAGAAGATGAGTTAAGAGAATTATTTAGAAAATTTGAAGTAGGTAAAATAACTGAGATTAGAGCATATGATGGTTTTGAACCAAGTGGTCAGATTCATATTGCACAAGGACTTATGAGAGCAATTCAAGTAAATAAACTTACAAGTTGTGGAATTACATTTATATTTTGGGTTGCAGATTATTTTGCATGGTTAAATAATAAATATGGAGGAGATTTAGAGAAAATTCAAACTTGTGGAAAATATTTAATAGAGGTGTGGAAAAGTTGTGGTATGGACTTAGAAAAAGTAGAATTTAGATGGACTTCAAAAGATTTAGAAAATAACCCCAAGTATTGGGAAAATTTTTTAAAGTTGTCAACTCATCCAACAGTTTCAAGAGTGTTAAGATGTGGTCAAATAATGGGAAGAGAGGAGAGTACTGAGAACCCTACTTCTCAAATTGTATATCCTTTAATGCAAGCAAATGATATTCACCATTTAAGAGCTGATATTGCACAACTGGGACTTGATCAAAGAAAAGTTAATATGCTTGCTCGTGATATTTATCCTAAAATGGGGTGGGCAAAACCTATTGTAATTTCACATCATATGCTTTTAGGGCTTCAAAAAATTGATACTGAAAAAGAGGGGAATGATAGAAAAATTGAGATGAAAATGAGTAAATCTAAACCTAATACTGCAATTTTTATGACCGATTCAAAAGAGGATGTTGAGAAAAAATTCAAAAAAGCACATAGTATTGATGGAGTAGTTGAAGATAATCCCGTTCTTGAGTATTTCAAATATATCGTCTTTGAAAGATTTGATGAAGTTCAAATTGAAAGACCCGAAAAATTTGGAGGATTATACAAAGCAAGTAGTTACGACCAACTAATTAATGATTTTAAGGAGCAGACTATTAAATCATTAGATTTGAAAATGATGTGTGCAAATTATATTAATGAACTTTTAGAACCTACAAGAAAACATTTTGAGGAGAATGCTAAAGCAAAAGAATTACTTCAAAAAGTCCAGAGTTTTGCAATAACAAGATAATTTTTCAAAAATTGTTTTAATAATTATGTTTATCATAGTTTTTCTAACTTTATAATAATTACGTAAATTTAAATGTATTTGTTATTGGAAAAAAATATGAAAGTTAGTAGTGATAAGGCTTCAAAGAAAGTAAAGACTTCAAAAAAAAAGTCAATTGTAAAAGATTCATCATCTAATAAAGTGTCTAATAAAAATCAAATTAAAAAGGCAAGTATAAAAAATGTAAAATCATTAGATAACTCTAAAAAAAATACTTCAACTAAAAAAATTGAGAAAAATGCTCAAATACAATCATCGCAGGAAGAGATTACTCAAAACGATGTTTTACATATGACTTCTCAAATGATGAGTTCTATGAATGAAAAATTAAGAAGTTTAGAGCAGGTTAAGAAAAATTTAGAAGAGAAACTAAACGAAGTTGATTCAAAAGTAAGTAAAACTCAAACAAATTCTAAAAAAAATTCAAATAATACTTATAAAAACACATCCGGAAATAAAAATATCAATTCTTCTAAAACTATTTCAAATACCTTAACAAAAAATACTCAAAAAGAAGTTGAGGAATTATTATTACTAACAACTAAAAATATTAAAAAAATCCATTCAACTACTAATTCTTCACAAGAATTTATTAAACCATATATTGACTCTCTTGAAGAGTTTGAAGCTAAATTACGATTACTACACCAAAAACTTATTTCTAAAAGTAACACTTCTAAAGAAATCAAAAATTTAACTAAACAAATTACTAATGTAATTAAAGATTATACAAACAAGACTCAGAAATTCCTTTTAACAAAAGTAAAAAACTCATCCCCGCTATCAATTCAAAAAGACTCGACAAATATTTTAGAAGAGATATCAAAATCAAAAAAGCATTTACAACATTTGATTAATAAAAAAGTAGATTTAAAAGAATTAAATCAAATTATTGAACCTATAGAAAATAGAATAAATTCAACAATAGAAACATTACAAGTAGTTGAAAAACATGATGAAGAACAATTTAATGAACTTCAAAATCAATTAATAAACTCAAAAAAAGAAATTGAATCTCAAATAATCAATCTAGAAAAAGAAGAGCATAAAAAAGTATCAAAAAAAGAGTATAAAGAGGACATTAAAAATCTTCAAGAAGAATTAACTCATACCATAGAGACATTAAATTTAGTTGATTCAAAAGAAAAAAATCTTCAAATAGCAATTGCAAAACTTCAAAAAGAAGAACTTTCATTAAAATCTCTAATACATACAATAAATGAACGTTCATCTCTTCAAACTACAAAAGAGGATGTTTCAAAAGAAATTTCCATGATTAAAAACCAAATTACTAATGCTTTTAAATCTATAGAACAATTGAATTTCTTAGAACATAAAGAATTTAAAACCTTAAAAAATAAACTAAATTTAAAATTTAAATTTTTTGAAAATAAATTTGTTGAGTTAGATTCAAAATATATTAACTTAGTTTCAAAAAATGAACTCAATTTTATAAAAAAAGAATTAACTCAAAATATTAAAAAAATTATTGAAGTCCTAAATAAGAATGAAATTAAAGAAAAACATTTAGAAGAAGATTTTAACTCATTAAAAAATCTTGTAAATTTGATGAATTCAGAAAAAATAGATTTAGTTAAATTAAAATCAGAACTTTCTCCTATAAATAATTTAATACTAAATTTAAAAAAACAAGATTCAAAAAAAATCAATTATTTAAAGCACAATTTAAATGAATCTGTAAAAATTGTAGAAGATAAAATCTCTAAAATTGAAGATGAGGAGAAGAAAAAAGTTTCAAAAAGTTCCTACACTAAAGATATGAATAAATTACAT
>JBLKOJ010000056.1:0-2982 GCA_047602745.1 Candidatus Woesearchaeota archaeon
AAAACAAACCTCTGATAATTTGTAAATTCATGCTTTGAAAAGCAAGAATTATATTCACTTTTCCCAAGAGATAAGTAAAATTTTAAAATGAGCTCATCTTCTTTATTTTGTGGTTGTATTAGTGTTTTTTGCATAATAATATCTAATAAAACCACTTAATAAATGTTACTTCTAATTCTAAACAACAGGATCTGGACAGAGCCGTTTAATAAAAAGGTTTTTCTCATTCTTACTATTCTTGAAACATCAAAATGTGTATAATAACCTTTAATTAATTATATTTCAATATCATATGAAGAAAAGAAAAATTTTACAAATTTATGAAGAACTGAAAAACTTTTAATTGATATCACTTTACTAAACGTTATTAATAGAAATAGAATCTTTTAAGTCCTAATTCTTAATTGAGAATTTACTAAATTATATAAATCATATAACAGTTACTTGAATATGAAGAACAATTCAACTTATTTACTCATAATACAAGGAAATAATTATGAGTTATTTTATGAAGAATTTAAAAATCTTTTTGAAATATACTTTCCTGATGAATCATTTTCTCTTTCTCAAATTAAAAATACACTTTATTCACTTCAAACATCATTTAAACTTCCCGTCTCAACTCACGAGTTTTTTACTCGAATTACTCTGACTAAAGGAATATATGAATTATTATTTCAAGCAAAAGACTTTGACTCTATTCTTGAAGAACTTCATTTACGACCTCATTTATACTCTCAAACGTTTGCTGTGAGTCAAATAAATATCAAAACTAAAGCAAATATTGAAAATTCAACTCTTGCATACTCTATTGGAAAACAACTTAATCATTTAAAAGCTGATTTGAAATGTCCAAAACATCTCTTTAACTATATATTCATTTCAGAAAATGTATTTTTCACACATACTGTTTTTGAAAATCAAAAAACATATCTTACAAGAATGCCTGTTAAAAGGGCAATTAATAAACCCTATACTCTAAAAGCTGATATGGGAAGAGCGTGTATCAATTTACTTGATATTAAAAGTGGTGATGTAGTACTTGATCCATTTTGTGGAATTGGAGGAATATTGCTTGAAGGAATTGATATGAATATAAGAATGATTGGAAATGATATTAATGCTAAAGATTTAGAACACTCTAAGACAAATTGTGCACACTTTAATTTACAAGAACCAGAATTGCACAACGCAGATTCTAAAACTCAATTTCTAGAAGAGAACTCTATAGATGGAATTGTAAGTGATATCCCTTACGGAAAATCTTCACGAAGATTAGGAGAAGAATTATATAAAGAATTTCTACAATCTGCTCAAAAAATGCTAAAGCCTCAAAAAAAAATGGTAATTATATATGGTTGTTTTACAAATTTTAAACCTCTTGCATTAAAATACTTTGAGGAAGTAGTAGAAATTAAGCAATATATGAACGCATCTCTTACAAGATATATTTTAGTGTTAAAAAATAATAAAAAAGAGTGAATAAGAGAACAATTACTCCTCTTTTACAACCTTTGCTACTGCATTTACCACTCTTTTATCAAACGCATTTGGAATAATATATTGAGGAGTTAATTCTTCATCTCCTATTAATCCTGCAATTGCAAGAGCTACATTAATTTTCATCTTATCAGTAATTTGAGAAACATTGTTTTCTAATGCTCCTTTGAAAATCCCAGGGAAAACTAATACATTATTTAATTGATTTGGATAATCTGAACGTCCTGTTCCAATAACAAATACACCCGCCGCTTTAGCATCTTCGGGCATCATTTCAGGAGTTGGATTCGCCATTGCAAAAATTGCAGGTTTCTCATTCATGGTTTCAATATGCTCAGCTTTTAATAAATTTCCAACACTTACACCCACAAATACATCAGTTCCTTTCATCACATCATACACACTTCCACTCTTATTATCCTTATTAGTAAATTCTAAAAGAGTATATTTCATTGAGTTTAAATCTCCTCTATCTTTTGAAATAGCACCTTTACTATCACATACAGTAATATCCTCAACTCCAAATGTGTCTAATAATTTAGCAATTGCAACCCCTGCTGCTCCTGAACCATTAACTACAACTTTCAACTTTGAAGCATCTTTTCCACTTAATTTTGCATAATTAATAATTCCTGCAAGTGTTACAATTGCAGTTCCATGTTGATCGTCATGAAATACAGGAATTGAGAGTCTTTTTTTTAATTCTTCTTCAATTTCAAAACATCTAGGTGCTGAAATATCTTCTAAATTAATTCCTCCAAAACTTGGTGCAATATTAGCAATAGTTTCAATAATTTGTTGAGTATCTTGTGTATCTAAAATAATAGGCATTGCATTAATTCGAGCAAACTCATTCATTAACACACACTTACCCTCCATAACAGGCATACTCGCTTTTGCTCCAATATTACCTAAACCCAAAACTGCTGAACCATCACTAATCACTGCAATTGTTTTACTCATTGAAGTGAGTTCTTTATACGTACTCTCATCCTTTGCAATCTCAAGACAAGGCCCCGCAACACCTGGTGAGTATGCTAATGATAATTCTTCTTTATTAGTTACTTGAATTTTTGAAGAAATTTGTAACTTCCCATTAAATCTTTCATGTAATTCAATACTTTTTTGCTGATAATCCATACTACTTATAAAATATAATAGATAATTTATAAATACTTTTTAATAATGAAAAAAATTCAAAAAAATGAACATCTTAATATTGATAGCTCCATAAAATCTAAATTTACTTTCCATTAGTCTCAAAATACTCTGATACTTCTTTTAAAAATAAAAATATAATTTGTCTTGAAGAGGAATTTTAAATCTAATTACCGTTTCCATCGATATTTTTACCTTAAAAGTAAAAAACTCCTTTGGAGTTTTCTGAAATTTCTAAAAATAAAAACACACCCATTTTAAGGGTGCCTTTTGCTCTTCGATCAAGTTTTTATTTTCTAAACGAAATTTATATATACACTCAAA
>JBLKOJ010000035.1:0-21898 GCA_047602745.1 Candidatus Woesearchaeota archaeon
AATAATGAACTACTTAGATAATTATAATATTTATTGTTTAATTCTATTAATCTATTTATACAATTTTCTTTTACACTCTTTTCTTTATCAAGTCTATAATCTAAGTTAAATTTAAATTTTTCAATTTCTCTATTATTATAACTAATTGAATTATTATTAATTTCAATTACTTTATTGTTAACTTGAATTTTAGAGAGTTTAAATATAGGTAATTTTTTTGAATACTCTTCAAATTTCAATTTTTTAGATTTTAAATTTATTATTTGTGGTTGTACAGGTATATTAAAGTAAGAATAGTATTTTATTTCGTTATGAATTTCATTAGTAAATGTTTGTAAATATGTTTTATCAAATGATGTAATGACTAATGTTTGTAATTTTTTAAGATTTTTTTCATCTTCATCTTCAATTGAACTGAGTTCATCCCAAGATAAGATACTTTTTTTATCTGCTTCTTTAAAATACCTTTTACCATCTCCTTTTAATCCTCTTAATCTCACTCCTCTTCCAAATACTTGTATGATGGTATTTCCTTTTCCTTTTCCAATATTTAATAAATTGATAATTGAGAGTCTAAATGAGTTCCAACCCTCAGTAAATTTTCTACTTCCAATTAATATATTTATCGGACTTTCTCTATCATCGATATTAATAAATTTAAATTTATCATCAACTAAATTAGCTGTCTCTATTATAACGTTTTCAATTTCCAATTCTCTTAAAAATTTTTCACCTCCTCCGATATTTAAAATTCCAAAAAATTTCCCATTTCCATATGAAAGTAAAATTTCATCAGATACAGTCTTATTTCTTGTAAGTTTCAAATTTCCAACATATTCATTATTAAATACAAAAGAAAAATTTTTCTTCTCATCTATTGATAAATTTGCTAAGTAATTTAGTATTTCTTTAATATCAGAAGTATTTTCATCTTTTGAATTATCACTAAATACTGTATTTCCCATAAATGCAATCAGAGGTTTGTCTTGATGCTTGAACTCAGTTAAAGTTTTCTGATCTTTAAATGTTCTATAATTCATATACGAATTTATTTTCTCTTGTAATATCAATAGACTTCTATTGAGATTTTTTTGAGGATTATTATCTATATCTTTTCCAATGGTGTCTAAATAAAAGTCTTTTCCATACCCATCTTTATAGAATTTTGGATATGAGTAATCAAATATAATTGAATTTTCATAATTTTTATCTTTGACGTTATGAAATGTTGCACTGTATTCAAATAAAAAAGAGTTTCTTTTATTCAAATTTTTTCTAAGTTCATAGTATTTTCCTTCATCACTACTTCCTCCAATATGTGCTTCATCTACTAGAACTAATCTTTTAAATTTAGAATTGTCTATAACATCAAAATAATTTTTCTCTTGTCTAACTTTAAAGAGTAAACTTTGAGTGGTCTCAATGATGAGTTTTATTTTATTATTATAAATTTGGTTTAAATATTCAATAAATGGAATTATCTCCTTTTTATGTTGCTCTATTAAATTTGTCTGAGGCGTTGTTAATATTATTTCTAATTGTTCAAAATTTTTAATTTTTTTAATATATTGTAATATGTTAATATACATAATTATTGTTTTTCCACTCCCTGTTGCCATCCAATATGCTAAGGATGAATTTGAGAATTCTTGTAATTTTGAATCATCTTTTTCAAATAGATAATATTGAGTAAATACTATTGCTAAAACTTGATAATATCTTAGATTAATTGAAATATTTTGAGTTTTGAGAAAATCGTTATATATTTTAAGATATTGTTTTATTGAATTAATATGTTTTTTTGGTAGATAATCTGGGTTGAGTTTTTCTATTTCTTTTTGAAATGTTTCCTCTTCAAATACTTTTGAGTCAATTCCAATACTATTAAAGAGTTTATCTTTTATGTGATTGTATAGTTTTAAATTTTCAATTGCCATTATTCTCTTCTCCTCTCTAAATTAAAAAATGTAAATATAAATTGAGGTGTTTTTATATATTGTATTTTCTCATTTCTACAAATGTTTGGAATTTTATCATATAATTTTTTATCATTTTTTGTATTTTCATCAGTTATTATGATAGGTTCTAATTGAGTTTCTTTTTTAATATATTTTGCATACAATATTAAATATAAATCTGCATTTAATTCTTTAAATTCTTTTTTTGCTTGTTCAATTAAATCTTGTTTTAATAAATGTTGCTCAGGTTTGTCTTGAAAAAATTGTTCATTTTCTTTGATGTAATATTGTTGAGCTAAATAATCAAATTGTGATTTTAAAAATGTAGTTCTAATAACAATATCATAGTTTACAACTATATCTTTACTTTTTTTAATAGTTAAATTTAAATTATTTTTAACATAAGAGTTATTAAATTCTTCTTCTACTTTATCTAGGATTATTATTTTTTTCTCTTGGATAAGTGTTTTTAGAAATTCGAGTAATTTTTCGTAATTCTCACCTCTATCATTGAAATAATAATTAATATTAATTAAAAAATTAGAATCTAAAATATAGATTTGATCACTCATCTTTTATTCCTCCTTTAATGTTGTAATATCCTTGAGAGATAATATTTTCACTTACATTAATTTCTAGTAATTTTTGAAAAAGTTGTGAATTATACTCTTTTTTAGCAGGAATAAATGGAAGAGTTTTATTTTCTTCTTGGGCTTGAAGTTTTTTTAGTTCTAATTTTCTTTTTTCTTCTTCTCTATATTCTTTAAATTTTTCATTTAAATAATGTAATGTTTTATCTAATATGTTTTGAGAAATGAGATTGTACTGTTTTAATCCCGTATATAGAGAGGAATAACTTAAAAATGTTTTTTTATAAAAATTCTCAATTTCACTCTCTAAATAATTATTTTCACTAGTTACTTGAGGTAGTGAAGTATATTCACTGATATGTGCTGATATTAGAAAATGAAATGCGAATTGATTACACCATTTTTCTATTTCATTTTCAGTATTATTACTTAATTTTTCTTCATCTACTTTTTCAACTTCTTCATAATTAATTAAGTAATGTGCAAATTCGTGTAGAAGTGTAAATATCTCTTTTCTAACACTTTGTTGTTGTTTTACAACTATAATGTATGGAGTGATGTAGAAACCATCTATTGTAAGTTTATCTTTACTAAATCGTTCTTGATAGTATTCTTTATGTTCAAAGATAAATATATTATGTGCTTCTAGTATTGTAAAGAGCGTTTTTAAAAATTTATATTCTTGTTTTAGAGTATTTTTCAACTCTTTTTGAAAAAAATTAGATTCTAAATTATTTGCTTCAAATTGTTTGAATTGTTCTTTTATTTCTTGTGCTATTATTTGAGGATTATCTGTTTTATAATTGTAAATCTTAAATTCTCTTTTAAGTTGAAAATCAATATTTTGTGCCAATAGTTCACAATTTAGACGTTTTTCTTCAAATTTACTGACAACTTTTCTATCTTCAAAGTTTAATGAATTATTAAATTGTTTTCTAAAGAAAATACTTGAAGTTTTTGAGGGTTCAATATTTTCTTTTTGTGAGTAAAAAGAGAGTCCTTTTTCAAATATTGCATCTATTTGTTTGATAAGTGAGAGTGGAAGAGAATCTTGTTGTAAATCTTCTTGAGTTATTTTATTTTTTCTCTCATTTTTTGTTCCAACTTTATTAAGTTTATTTAGTACAAATTGAATATCGACATTGAAATATTGAAGTAAATATTCTAATCTATTATAATTAAATGGAAGTTTGAGATTTCTTGAAAAAGACTTATCATTCATAGGATTTAAAATATCTTTCATTTTTCAATTATTATTCATTAAAATCATCTTTTGTAATTAATTTAACTGAGATTTTTCTATCTTGAAGTATTAATTGTTTAAGTTCATCAAAATCAGTTTCATTTCTAACTATTTCGTGATTTACTTCTATGTATTCTATTTCTTTAAATTCTTCTCTTTCTAAGAGTTGTTTTAATTCTTCAATATCACTCTCTTTATATTCTATATTTCTAAAAATTACTAACACATTATGTTTAGTGAGATAACATTTGTATGTTTTATTATTGATTGTAAATTTTTTAAATTGTTTTAAGAAATATCCTTTAATATAGAAATATGTTTCTACTAGATCTATTGTTTGTATTGAACTTTTTAGTTTAATTGTATTTTCAAATGGTTTACTCAAATCAATAGTATCATTTAATAAGAGTTCTTCTCTTCTGTAGAGGTATTTTAAAGGAAGTTCTTCTAAATGTTTTTCTTCATATTCTTCAATATTATCCAAAATATCTTCGTATTGTTCTAGGAGCTGATATTTGAAGAATCCACCTCCTTTGTATCCAGTTTCTTTTGAGATTCCTGATAGTTTTCCAAATAATACTGATTTCATCCTTTTCAGTGGAAAATCACTAAAATAGTTACCCATTTCGACACCAATAAATTTTCTATTGAGCTTGATGGAAGTTGATATTGTAGTTCCACTACCCATAAAAAAATCTAAAATATAGTCATTTTCATCTGACGTTGGTTCAGTTAAATATTTAATAAGATTTTCAGGTTTTTGAGTTTGAAATTTAATCATTTCCGGATTTCCCTGTGCAAGAATATCTATTAAAAAATAATCTCTTGGTTTTACTCCTATAGTCTCATCTAAATATTGTCTATAAGTCAAATCAGGATATTTAATTTCATCATCTAGGCTTAAGTTTGCTTTTTGTTTGAGATGGCTATTTTTTAAATTTTTTCCCCTAATAGTATATCTTCTACCATTTTCATCTATATGTTTAAACTTTTTTTTTGAGTTTTCTTCCAATTCAATTTTAATTCTTTCCCAATAAAATTTACTTGAATTAGATTTACTGTAGAAAAATATTGTATCGTGTTTTTTATTCCAATTAGAAACATTATGTTCATAAAACCTATAGCACCAGATTAATTCATTTACATAATTATCTTCTCCAAAATTATTATTCATTAAAATTCTTCCATAATAATTTGCTTTATCATCTAAATGAAGAAAAAATCCTCCTGATTGATTTAGGAAGTTTTTAGCAATTTTAATTCTATCATTCATAAAACTACACCAAGAAGAATTTCTAAAGTTGTCTTTATATAAAAAATCTCTACCTGTGTTAAATGGTGGATCAATATATATCGTTTGAATTTTCTCTTTGTATTTTGTTTGCATTAAATTTAAAGCTTGAAAATTCTCTGAGTTGATTAATACTCCGTTTAAACTTTCTTCTATATCATCAAAACTCTCTAAAACTTTCTCCTTAAATTCTTGGGAGAAATGTTTAGTATCAATTACAAGAGTTGGTTGATTCTTTAAATCTTCAATTGAAGTAATTTGAACTCCATATAAGTCTTCAAATTCTTTTAATTGAGCAGTATTTTCTAAAATCTCATCATACAACTCCTCGTTTAGATAATCTATTGTAATACAATACTCATTTGTGATTACTTTCTTCTTTCTCTCAAAAATAGATTTTTGAAACTCTTCAATAGCACTTAAAAATTCAATTAATTCATTAACAATAGTATTAAACGCCCTAATAATAATTAATACTTTATTATTTGAAGAAACTTCAAGTAATTCCTGAAGAGAAGATAAAATATGATTTTTAATAAATTTCTCCTTCTCATTTGTCAAAAATCCTTTCAAATCTTTATGAATAAAATAATCACTATCATTTCCAATATAGAATTGATTAATATACCTATCAATAGAAAATACTAACTCAAAATCATCATCATTAAAGTCATTTTTCAATCGTTTTTCTATCTCTTCTTTTAAGTTATCTTTCTTTTTACTTGGTTTTAATTTAGAATATCCTTTAATATTTCCATTTTCAATTTTTAGATTATCTTTTTCTAATGAATTAAAGTAAGCTTTATTATTTTTATCATAAAAATAGATATCATCTAGTTCTTTTCCATAAAGTTCTTTTAAAATAGTTTTAATTACTTCAATTTTATCAGTATTTGAAGCAGAGTCACATAAATTGAATATAATTTTTCCATCTTCAATTCTGTTTAATAAATAAAATTTCGCATTAATATCTTTATTATTATTATTCTCAACAACTTCATTTTCTTCATTATTCTCAATACTCTCTAAAATAATCTCATATTTTACATTATGTTTTGAATCATCAACTTTAATTGAATTAAATCCATTTCCAGTTTTAATATAATAACTTCCTTTATGTTTCCAATGAAAATTAACATCTTCTCCATTATAATCATAATCTACTTTATAAGGAGCTTGACTACGAGAATTATATCCAAAATCTCCATTTGAATAATATAACTCAAAGAAGTTTAAAATATAATTATAAATCTCATTTTCTAAATTTTCAACTATTTCTTGAGATTTACTTTTTTGTATATCTTCTTCTAATTTAGTAATTTTTTCTCTAATTTTACCCGCATTAGAATAATCTCTATTTTTAGAAAATTCTTCTTCTTGAAGTTCTAATTCTTTAATTTTATTCTCTTTATCTAAATACGTATTTTTCAATTGTTCATCTTTAACATTTACAAGAATTTCTTTTACTATAACTTCAAGTTTCTCATCAATAAATCTTGAAATTTCATTTTTTTTAAGCTTATAAATTTTATAAATACCAAAATCTAACTCATTTTGAGAAAATTGAAACATTTCTTTTAAATATTCTTTCAAAACGTCTAAACTTGATTGTTTTTTAGAAGAATTTAAACTATTATACATAATATCTTTTACAAATGAGTATTTATAAATATTCTTCTTATTATCAGTAGAAAAAATTAATTTTCTTTAATATTCCTTTACAAGTCATTAAGATATCAACAATTAAAAATTCTTGGAACACCGTAACTTCGTTACTTGTGAAACGTAAGCCAAAAGAATGAGTTTTTGCTTCACTCAAACTTTGAATTTCAAGCAACGGAGTTGCTTAGGAGCACTTGGAATATCCACAATCTGGATTGATACAAATTAAACATCCTCCGTCAATCTGTAACGATTTTTCATTACATTGTGGACAGATCTTAAAATTGTTCTCAATAATTTTCTTATCAGGATTCATTTTCTTAGCATTATCAATCCAATTATCTAATTTACTCTCCTGATCTGCCATAAATCCAATATCAATAAAAAATCTCTCAATAATTAAGGCAATTTCTGAATAAAATGAATAAATATATCTTCCCTTTGAAAAATACCCACCATTAGGATCATAAATACTCTTCAACTCCTCTAAAATAAATTTAGGGTCTTTAAATGTTCTAAAAATTGTTGAAATTAATCTAGTAAGGACTGTATACTCAGGAAGTTTAGATAAATCCTTTGAATTAATAAACATCTCAATTGGTCTATTTTCTCCATCTTCTGTTTGAACATATGAAAGCGTTATATATAATCTCTCTTTTACAAACTTACTCTTGAGTCTATACACTTTTGCTTCAACACTGTCAGGTCTTTTAATAATATCTTGTTTTTGAATCATACCTATATTTTGTGAAGAATACTCTTTACCTGAATTACTGTCTGAACTAATATTTTTAGTAGGACTTTTAATTTCAGTAATCTCCTCTTTAATCTCAACAAATTCCTCAACATTGTTAATCTTTTTTGAAGAAGCATCTGAATTAATTTGAGTGGTCACTTCTTCAATAATATCAAAATCTACAACTTCTGTTACCATTTTCTATAAAAAATTTAATAATTAACACTAATAAACATTAATTTATTAATTATATGTCCCCACATTTTTATGTTTTTGATGATAAATTGTAGTTAGTTTACCAGAAGCCCCTACAATTACATCATTTCCTCTAAGCACTTTATCTCCTACTTGGAATTTTTTACCTTTAAACCTTTGAAAGTCAGTCTCTTCTCCTTCAACACTTAAAATCGGGAATCTTGAACCATCTCTATAAATTGTAATACCCTTAAGACCATGTTTCCAAGCATCTAAATAAATATTTGAAATAGTCTCTGGCTCAATATCTTCTGCTAGATTAATGGTTGATGAAATTGAGTGGTCTACATATTTTTGAGCAATTCCTTGAATTTTAACTCTCATTTTAGGTGAAATTTTATGAGCAGTTCTTTGCATGTATGCAGGTAATTCTTTATTCACCTCCTCACTTCCAGCAGTGAGTAAATGACTTCTATTTGTAACATCCAGATATGCCTGAATAGTTGAGTGAAATACATTATACATTCCCCCTTGATTCATCTGTTCAGATCTTCTTTGATAAAATAGAGCAAAAATTGGCTCAATTCCACCACTTACACCCACATAATTTTTAGTAGAAGTTCTAAATCCTGTAATCGCATTTGAAATAGTGCCCGTTGGAGCAATAGCTAAAATAGCTATATTCCTTACTCCATTTTTTCTAATAAGTTCTTTTACATCATCTTCTAAAATTTCAACAAAGAACGGGTTTTTGAAATACTCATCATTAAACGCTGGAGCTGGCCCTTTCTCTGCAGCTAATTTAGCAGATTCTCTATACGATTCTTGTGCAATAGTGTCCATAATACTCTCAAGTAATTTCAATGCTTCATCTGAATCATATCCAATCCCTAGTTGATTAAACAAATCTGCAATTCCCATAACACCAAGTCCTAATCTTCTTGTAATACTTGCAGCATCTCTTTGACTCTCTAAAGCGTTTAAATGTTCATTCCACCAAACTACATTATCTAAGAACCTAGTTAGGTTATGAGTTGTGTTTTTAAGTCTTTGCCAATTAATACTTGCTGAACTGGTAAACCCATTATCAACCATTCTTGATAAATTAATTGAACCTAAATTACACGCTCCTCCACTCTCTAGGGGAACTTCTCCACAAGGATTTGTACAAGAAATTGGCTTTCCCACATAATTTGAAGGTGAATATTTAGTCATTTGAGACCATAAAATTAAACCTGGTTCAGCAGTTTGATAATTCCCTTCAACAAACTTATTCCACACATCTCTTGCTTTAACTAAATGTTTAATATCTCCACAATTTGTTCCACTATAATATAATAAAAAATCTCCTGAATATTTAATTGCCAAATCAAATTCAGAATTACTATTCTCTACAACAAATTCTCCATAATAGTCTCTAAGTTCAATATTATCAAGTAAATCTTTTGATATAGTAGAAGAAAATCCTAACTTTTTCATCTCTATGTTTAAAGCTTCAAATGAGTCAAATCCACCTACTAATTCATATGTTGAAACATCTTTTTTAGACATCCCATATGCATAATTATATTCATCTGATTTTAAAACTGTAGCTTTTCCAGTCTTAGGCTTTTTATACACTAAAATCTTCTCCTTTCCAAACTCATTTTGTTCATCGACTGCTTGCATAAACTCATCACTTACCTTAATTGAAATATTTGCAAATCTCACTTGTGTATTCTCAACTATATTTTTTTGAGCAGCAGCTAATTGTTCTTCATCAAACATTCCAGATGATTGTAATCGTTGCATAATCGTATCAGTAGTCCAATTTGGATTTTGTTTAATATTAATAAAATCCATAACATCAGGGTGTTTACAGTCAATTGTAAGCATTAAAGCACCTCTTCTTCCTGCTTGACCTATAAGTCCTGTTGTAAGAGAGTATAACTCCATAAATGAAACAGCTCCAGTTGAGGAGTCAGCTGCATTATGAACCCGTGAATTTTTAGGTCTAAGTTGTGAAATATCAATTCCAATTCCTCCCCCATACGAATATGTTCTAGCAGCTTCATAGGAAGATTTGTAAATACCTTCAAGAGAATCCTCTTCAATTAAACTCACAAAACAATTAGCAAGTGTTTTAAGTCTAAATAAATCTCCTGAACCTGTAATTACTCTTCCACCAGGTAAATAGTACCCTTCAAATAAGTCCATATAAAATTTTTTAGCAGCTTCTTCTCTTTTATGAGTATTTTCCTCAATACATGCAATAAACGCAGCAAGTCTTAAATAAACATCTTCGGGTCTTGATTCAATATGATTTCCATTTAAATCTTTCAAATAATACTTGTTTTTATATATATGTTGAGCCAGAGTATTGTCAGAGAAAAAATCATCTAAAACGGGTAATTCTTTTTTCTCAATTAAATCAAATAAGAAGAAATATGTTTCCTTGTATGCTTTAATCTTATCTTCTCCTACTAATGTTGAGAGTTTACTTTTATGAGCAAACATTTCATTAATCTTTCTAAAAAACTCGTTTCTCACTCCTTCTTGACTTTGTTGTTGTGAACTAATAATTTGTTCCATTTTTATATTGATTATATGCTTGTAATATTGTAATAATAGTTGTATTTCAAATTTTTAATTTGAATTGTATTAATATGGTTTCAATTATGAAGTTATTTTTCACTCTCAAGAGTTTGCTTATCTTGAATATGTTTTACAATTTCTTTTTGAAACTCATCAATATGATTTGGATATTCTTTTAATTTCTCTAAATATGTGGTAAATTCATCAAGTGAGTTATATTTATGATGAACAATTGCATATTTTAAAAATGCAATTTTATCAACTAAAAATAATTGACACATAACTTCATTTCCAATATCACTTGAATTGATTATTCCCTTATCTCCCTTTTTTAAGTCAGAGAGAACTTTTTGTGCAATAATATCAATTTGCTCTAATGTAATTGGTCTTTTCTCACAACATTTAAGAAGAGACTTCTTAATTTTTTGCATATTGAACTCTTCAACTTCTCCATTAGATTTCATAACTTCTAAATCTAACTTTAAAATTTTTTCAATAGTTGAGAATCGTTTATTACAATTTAAACACTCTCTTCTTCTTTTGATAGTTTCACCATCTTTACTATCACGAGAGTCAATTACTTTGACATTTTCATTTCCACAATATGGGCATAACATTTTTACTATATTTAGATAATTTTTAAGCTATCTGGCACAACATCTTGTGCATAAGTAAATTAATTAAGCCTTACAATTAAATATATTTCGATATACATGAAGTAACAACAACCCTGATTATATTTTTTTAGAAAAATCCCATATTTAGTGTCTATTTATAAAAAAGGTTCCCTCATATTGTATGTGTGCTGATTTAAAAACTTAATCATAACATTTAAATACTAGTTTTTAAAACAGGCTTAAAATATCAATTTTAAATAATTTAATTAAGTAAAATGAATTAACACTGTGTCTAAATTATAATTATTTTCTAAACATATTTAAACTAAACTCCACATATTCTAGTATGTTGTTACTCTATTTACTTGTATTAATTGATATTCACACCTTATTAGTTTTACTTTTATCAAATTCCTTAGGAATTGCATACATTTTTACCGGATTTAGTTTAGCATTTGTCAAAGGGTTAATCTTCTTTTTAATGGGAAGAGATTTATTTTCCCTAATTGATATGATAGTTGCGGTGTTAATGCTTCTCTTACTTCTTTCACTTATGCCTTTAATTCTTAAAATACTCATTGCTATGTATCTGCTCTATAAAATAGTATTTTCTCTTCTCCCAATGTTTAAACAATAAAAAAATAATACCTGCATCATGATTTAATAACAGCAAACTATAATATTTTATACATATATATATAAAATTCTACTCTTCTAAAGGAGTACATTTATATAGTCTTTGAAAGTGATATTTGTAAATATGAATGAAAAATTGAAAAAGGAGAATAATTTTTTAAAAAAACTGGAAAAATATGGAATTTATTCTCAAACGTTTAAAGAGGAACTTTTAAATCTAAAGAATGTATTAGAAAACCTTTCAAATTCAATTTCTATTCTTCACGATAGTGATTCTGATGGATTATGTTCAAATATTTTATTAAAATCTTCTTTTTCAACAATTATCTCTTCTCATTTCATCACCAAGGAATTTGATTCACAAAAAATAGCAATAGAGGAAATTCCTTCTTCAGCAACTCACATTCTCTTTCTAGATACTCCTTCAATTGATATGAATATTGTAGAAGAATTAACCAAAAAGTACTCGTTAATCATTTTAGACCATCATAAAATTTCTCCTGAAATACTTAAAATATATACTCAAAAACTCAACATTGAATATATTAATCCTCTTCTTCATCAAACAAATAATATATATATTATAGATTCAAGGCCTATTACATTTTTTAGTTATATTCTATCAAATCAAGAAATTTCACATCTCCTCTACTCATTAATTGGAACGGTGTCTGATTTTTATATCACATCAATATTTCAAGACCTATTAGAAGAAGAAAATCAAACTAATTCAAATCTCAATAAAATTCAAACTCTATGTAACTCAGTCCCTCTAACTACTCTGCAACATATCTCAAAGACATTAAATACAAATCCTCTGTATTATCAAACTCATTTAGATGAAAATAGGGATTTAGTGTATATGTTCTCATATTCAACCCATATTGGAACATTAAAACTTTTCTTTGATTTTCTCTTTAAAAATACTTCAAAATCACAAGAGTATATTCACTTAATTGAAAAATTCACTATTTTTGAACTTTTAGGAGAAATTGATGAAGGTTCATACCCCCCATTTTATGATTTCAAAAAATATAAATTAAAATATAAAAAAATACTTCAAAAAGAATATAAAATATTTAATAATTCTCAAAAAGATAATCAAAAGGATAGAATCTTAATTGAACACAAAGGAAAGACTTCATATAATAGACAGCTCAGTGAACAAGCACTATATGAACTAGATGTAAAAATTTCTTGCTCAATTCATAAAAAATATGAACGAGAATTCTTCTCAGGTTCTATTCGCTCAACTGGAGATGTTAACTTACATACATTTCTAAATCAAATATTTAAAGGAGTTGAAGAGCAAGTAAAATGGGGTGGACACATAAATGCATGTGGTTTTCAATTCCCATTTGAATTCAAAGAGGAGTTTATAAGAAGATTTAATTCAATCATATTATAATATTATTAAATCATTGATTTTTCTCTACATTCTCTTACACAAGCACTATTAGTAGGTCCACATATAGCAATTCAATCATCACCTTGAGTTTCCAAGTCACCTTCTTCTTGACTTGCACCATTTTCATTTTCTTGATTTGACTCAACCGTTCCTTCCTCTTCATCATTTGATTTTTCATCATTTTGAGAAGAACTATCTCCTCCTGAACTTGAAATACTGTCCTCATCTCCATTTCCTCCACCATCATCAGGAATATCATCTTCTCCTCCATCTTCCTCTCTCCCTACAATTTCTCCTATACTCTCTGGCTCTTCAATTTCTTCAGGTTTAACAGAGTCATCAATTCTAATATTTCTTTTATTAATTTCAAAATAATGATTAATTGTAAAATCAAAACTCATAATTTCAAAACTACCAATATCATCTCTAGGTTGATCAATTAGTATAAGTTCAATTGGAAAGGATATTTCACTGTTTCCATCTCTATCAATAAATCTTCTTGTTCTAATTAAAGAATCTTGATTAATTTCAATATAATTTGGAGTTCTAAAATCGTTTAAGGTAATATTTTGAATTTTAAGAGACCTATCCTCTTTAAAATTAATAGAATAATCAAATTGACTAAATCTTAATTCGTCAGGATCGTTTAGATAAAGAGGTAGATTTCCTCTTAGACCTGATATCGTTCCTCTAGTTGAAAACAACCCATATACTAAATCATTAACTGAATTTAAAAATGATAGAACTCTGGGGTCATCAATTTTTCCATTCCAATTCTCCCTAGCCAAATTACTACACGTAAAATCTTGTGTTTCAAAATATGGATCTGCACAATTTACATAAGGAATTTGCTGATGAACTGTGTCTTGAACTTCAAAATATACTCTAGCATTAACTTGATCGATAATTCCTCTTTGAAAATCTCTACTATCAAGTTTTTCAAGAACAGGACATTCAATTCTTAAATTAGTTCCTGAAAGAGGAATTTCTTGAGTTAATCTTGAAAATTGTTGAGGAATCTCATATTGTGTTCTATTAGTCCCAATTCTGCACGAGTATCCTGTTAGTCTTACATCAATAGATCTTGGAACCATAATATAATAATTAAACTGTACTGTTTCTCTTCCTTGTCTTATAACATTACTTGAACTATCTCTAATTTCCTCAAAAATAAATACTTCTTGACTTTGTCTTCTTACTTGAGTTTCCTCATCTGCTCTATTACACTCTTCTAGGCCCCTTATTGTTCCTTGCATTACCTCACATCTCCAATACAGTTGAAAATTTCTTGTACTCTCTCTTACATCTTCAGCTCCTTCACTCACTTGTTCTTGAAATACTAATGAAGAAGCACTTCCTGATAATAAAAATAAAATAAACCAAGCAAAAAATAAGGCTAAAGTTAAAATTTTAAGTTCTTTCAAAATATCTTGTACTGTATCTTCAGATTGGGAAAATAATAACGTCAATATGTAAATAAAAGCAACTCCCCCAATAATTACAACTAAGCTTCGAGATATAAATTGAACTCCATCTCCTCCTAGATATTGTCTTCCTAATTCTACAAATAAAAAATATAATATAAATGGTAAGAAAAAAATAATTATTCCTCCTAGTAATGCTCCAGGAAGCTTTTTGCTTGCAAATGCTCCAGTTAAAACTATAGCAAAAAGTACTATTATAAATAGAAACGATAGTAGCGATCCATCAAATGTTGCAAACATCCCAGTTGACTGAATATTTGTTCCAGTTGCAGCTGAGACTAGAGTAAACATAATTTCAATTACACTCATAAAAAAAGTATTTAAACCTTGAAAATTAGATATAAAAACAAATGATAAAGCCAAAAGAACACCAATTGAGAGTGTTACACTTAATAAAGATTGTTTTAAATTAAAATTTGAACTTCCAGAACTGTTTCTTGCTTCTTGAGTCACAATAACATTTTTAGATTTTCCTCCTCGTGTTGCTGCAGCTCCTAATGCTGCTCCACCCGCTCCTGCAAAAGCAAGATTTCTTCTACTTCCTATTGCACTCCTTGCTCCTGCTCTATTATCTTGAGACCCTCCAACTCCCATTTTTAATTACTCCCCCCTCCTCTTAATGCATAACTCTCATCAAGTAAATCATATAATCTTTCTAAATATTGTAATTGGCGTTTAGCAAACTTTTTTTGTAATATTTCAAGCTTAAAAATTAACAAATATTTTGAAATAAAAGGTATTTTACTCGTTTTAATTATTACTAACTCCGAATCAATAATTTCAATTAATTCTGCAATGATCAAATTAATAATATGATTTTTAAATTTCTCAAATGCATCATTTCCCCCACTTGAAAGAGAAGTAAATACATTAATAAATTCAGTTGAATACAAATCATCTACTACTAATACTAATTGAATAAACTGCTGACCAATTTCTATACATTTAGGACTTACATTTCTAAGTTTAAAATACTCTTCTTTCCAATTATTAAAAAAATCCATTGTTTTATTTAGGAATTCATCTTGATTTTTTACTTGCTGAATTGCACTATTGTTATAATTATTTTGTGAAACAAAATTTAATGGCTGGGTCTGAAAATTAGAATTAAATGAGTTACCTTGTACATTTTTTTCTTGTAGTAGTTCCAATAAAATTTCCTTTTGATTAGAAGATAAATTAAACGAGGTTATGAAGTAATCAACTTTTGAAGAATTTTGTTGTAAAAGTAATTTCAATGAATTTCTTAAATCTTCATTTTGAGGAGTTAACTCCAATTCTTTTAAGTATTGCATACATTGAAACTCAAACATAATTAAAAATTAAAAAATGAACATATAAATTTAATTACTAACTATTTAGTACTATGAAAAAGAATTACTTCTTCTGATAACTAGAAGGAGTATTTATAGAAGATATGTTCTCAACCACTGTTTTAATGGCATGTGTTAGAGGAACTGAAATTAACATCCCTCCAAGTCCCCATAGAGTCCCCCAAAAAAATAAAGAAAGTAATATAAATACAGGAGGGAGGTTTAAACCTTTTCCCGCTATTTTTGGTTCTAAAACACTTCCATAAAATACTTGAACTAACGTGAGTAAAATTGAAAATAAAATCAATGGGACACCAATTCCTACTTGAATAGCATATAATACTGTTGCGATAAATACAGCAATAAATGAACCAATATTTGGAATAAAGTTAAGTGCAAATATAATTATCATGAGAATAAAAATATTTTGTGCTCCAAATAAAGCTAGTATAAACCCACTTGTGATTGCAGTTGCAAAACTAATTATTAATTTAATAGATAGATATGATTTAATACCTTTTTCAATTTCAAGAATTGTTTTTTTAAATTCTTTTTGATTATGCTTGAATACTTTCTCTTTTAAATATTTTAAAGCTGGTTCATAACTTGGAACTAAAAAAATATAAAATAATAGAACTAGAAATAATTCAGACAAAAACGTTGAAATTGAACTTAACGTAATTGCAATGAAATTCTGAGCAATTTTCTCCACTTCCTCATAACTTATATAGTCAGAAAGACCCATATTGTTAAATTGGTTTTGAAAATTTTCTAGGAAATTTTCTTCTTGATTTTCACTTAAATTAAGTAATAATTGACCAGAGGTTTCAATTTCTTCTTGAGAATCAACTCCTGAAAAAAAAAATATAGAATAAATTAAAGATACTGTTATAATTGTAAAAAAAAAGGCATATCCTAATTTAATTGCTCGTTCTTTTAGAGGAAGCCTATAAAAATTAATTGTTAGAAAAACTAAAAGTAAAGCAATACTAAAGGGTCTTAGAAAACCCTGAAATTGATATAATGCAAAAGAGATAACCGCAATTCCAAGTAATATTAAAGAATACTGAGAAAGTTTAAGAGAATCTACATTCATGCTAATATAAAAAAATTATTTATTTATAAATATGCGTTTTATAGATTACACGAAAATAGAATTTAATATTATCTACAAAATAAATATTATTCTCTAAAATCAGTAACTAAATTTTTATGAGAAAGTTTTGAATTTTTTAACAAAGGCATAGTTCTCCAGAATAATCTTCTTACAATTGTTATATAATTATAATTAATAATTTTAAACTCTTCTTTAATATCTTCTAAACAATCTTGAAGTTGAGTATGACTAAATGTTTCAAATTGAACTATAATATCCCACTCTCCAAATACTTTTATAATTTTAGTAACATTATTATCAGTTTTTAAAAAATCGACCAAATTTTTTTCATTTTCATCAAAAGAAATTCTTAAAAATAATAAATATTGCTCCACACTTATTTTCTCAGGATGGTATGTTATAATTGAACCTTTAATAATTTCTTTATCTTCTAGTTTTTTTATTGTTGAGATTACAGTTTTAGCAGTAGTTTCAAGCTGTATTGCAATTTTTGATGAACTTACTCTAGAATTATTTTGGATTAAACTAAGTACATCTAGTTCTTTTTTTGAAATTGAAAGCAGGCTTCTATCTGCTCCAGTTAAAATGGTATCTCTGAGTCTTTTTGAACTGATGTATGAGGGTGTTGCGTAATATTCTACAATTTGAGTAAGTATCGTATAATCAATTATATGTTCAGTTATATTACTTAAAAATTCTTTAAAGGCCTTGTTAAATGATGAAGTATTAAGAGATGTAAACTTTAACAAAAACTCATAATTTCCAAATAACATATAACACGCAGTAATTTCGTGAGTTTCATGGATTAATTTTTCAATCTTGTTAAGTGTTCTTTTAGAAGAGTTCTTAATTTTTATAAATATTATAAAAGAATCATATCCAAATCTTGAAGGGTCAATTAGCGTTTCATAATTTGTAATTATTTCTTCTTCTTGAGATTTTTTTAAAATATGTGAAATATTTTGTTGAGAAGTTTGTAATTCTTTACTAAGTTTTTTTGTAGTTAATTTACTATTTAAACTTAACATATGAAGAGTTTTGTAAAATAAGGGAGATGCCATTTTTTAAATTGATTTTCTTTGTAATATATGGAGTTATAAAATAAGTTTATAAATTTAATTTGTTTTAGATAAGTTAGAATATTATAAAAAACCTTTGAGGTTCCTTAAAAATGAATTTAAAAATAAATAAAAAAGTTCTAAATTTCACTCCATTGAGCTCTAAAATCTGTCTTAGAAAAGGTCAAATTAAATTTGGAGAAACATTTGCTGTAATGATTGTAGTTTTTTTTGCATTTATTTTTGGAGCACAGTTTTATGTTTCTAGTTTAGAGAGTTCTTTTGAAGAATCATTAAGAGAGAGGCAACAAACTCAAGCATTAGAAAGATTAGAATTTGCTCTTAATTACGACCCATTTTTACGAAGAAGTTTAAATAATCAAGAAAGAATTTACAATTTACTCTCAATTCAAGCATTTTCTAAATTGGATAATGTAAGTAAAAATAGAATATTTAGAGAGAGTGAAATTATTGTTAGATTGTATAAGCTTGAATATGAACAAACATCTAGAGGATTTAATTTTGAAGAATTTAATAATTTTAATGATGGATCTAATATTTTAGTTCTCCATAATAATACACGAAGATTTTATTCTAATTCCGGACAAATTACTGCCACAAATATTATTCCTCATTCTGCAATTATTAATATTTATGACCCAGTAAATAGGGAAGTTTATACTGGCATATTAGAAGTGAGAAGTTTTTATTAGTTTTTTAAAATTAATATATATGAATGAACTTATAATATATATACAAAATTAATAATATAACTTCTAACTACAAATATATTTAAATTATTATAAATTAGTTTTTAATATGAGAACGTTGTATTATTTACAAATTTTTATTACTCTTCTAATACTAATCTATCTTTTTATACTTAGATATGAAATCTTAATAGCAATATTAATAGTAATTTTTATTCAGTTTTTACTACTTAGCAAATTTAATATTTTCCTCCCTCTCATTTACGTAATACTCAACTTTGCATTTGTAGGACTTATAAATCTTCCAATTATTGGGTTTGTATTTGCAATATTATATTTACTATTTTCACTATTCATCGCATCAATTTTAAAAAAGACAACATTTCTCCTCTCCTCTAAATATGAGTTTGTAATATTTTCAAATAAAAAAACACGAAACTCTCACAATCATAAAACAACTAAACCCAAATACACATTTTCTTCCATATATGAAGATCTAAAAAGACCATATTATTTTACAAAATCTAAATTTAAAACATCTCAATCAAAAAAAAATAGTTCGTCCCATACTCAACACACAAAAAATTCTTCGAACCAAAAAAATAAAAAAAATCAAGACGAAATACAAGATGCTGAGTTTTATGAAAAATAAGTATTTATTATGCCTTATTGTCATATTTTATCAAATATAAGTGTGCAAAAAGATATGTTTTTATTAAGTAAATACATACATTTAAAATATTAAAGGATTTTAGTATAGTAAATGAATCAAAAATTTAAATTTAATGGATTACATATTTTGAAAAGTAATATTTTAAATATTAGTTTTCAAAAAATAATGTTGATACTAGTTTTTATAATGATGTTACTCATTTCAACTCAAAGCTTTGCATCTTCAAATATGAACGTAATTATTTCAAGTCAAACTCCCGATCCTGTAAAACCAGGAAATTTTGTAGATGTTTCAATTAAAATTACCAATCAAGGGAGTTCATCAATTCAAAATGCTCAAATAGAAGTGGTTGAGAATAAATTTGTAACACTTAGTGCTAATCAAAATAGAATTACAAGAGTTGGTGCAATTCCAGCTTTTTCCTCTCAAACAGATGGATTTGTAATTGTTAGAAAGCGATTATTTATTGATGAGAGAGCACCAATTGGAGAACAGCTCATTGAAGTTAAAGTAAAAGGAGATGGAAAAGAATCTTCAATTAATTTACCTATCTTTATTGAAGAAACAAAACCCTCATTAAAAATTGATGTTCAAGGAACACTAGAGGATATCACATACCACCCTGGAGAATTAAAACCACTTCAAATAACTCTTGATAATGATAATCAAATTCAACTTAGAAATTTAAAAGTAACTCTTCAAACGGGCCTAGGAGAATCAGGAGTAGCTGTTCAAGGATCATCTTCTCACACAAGCAATTTTTTCATAGTACATGGAACTAATACTCAAAAAATTAGAAATTTAGGCTCTCAAGAAAGTGAAGAAATCACCTTTAATTTAGGAGTTTCTCCAAATGCTCAAATAAGACCATATCAGATTCCTCTTCTTATTGAATATGAGGATGTGCTTGGAAACTCATTTACTGAACAAGTTGAGTTATCAATTATTGTAAATGCACAAGAAAACGTACTTGTAACATTAGATAGATTAGATAGAAATCAAGTAACGTTTGGAATTGCAAATCCTGGACCTGGACTTGTTAGAGGAGCAATTGTGAGATTATATGATAACAATAATAAAGTAATTGGAACAGAGTATATTGGAAATTTAAATGCTGATGATTTTCAAACAGTACAATTTAGAACTCCTTCTTCAAGTAATCAAATTAATTCAGATAACTCAAGAGACGTGAGAGTAGAAGTTGTGTTTAATGATGGGTTTTTTTCTAATCAAGAAATTAGTGAACAATTCACATTAGAGCCCCCAGTAGCTGAAGAACAAAGTTCTAATATTGGATTAATTATTATAGTGCTTTTAATTGTGGGAGTAGGAGGATACTTTATTATAAAAAGAAGAAATAGAGATGAAGACTAGATTTGTATATATATATTTAAAATATCTCAATTTTTAATATTTTTAACCGAGTAATTTAACTTAGCAACTATAATTTAGCTTAATATGAAATAGACAAAAATGACAAAAATAGATTTTTATTCTTTAATATTTAAAGATTTGATTAGAAAAAAATTTTCTACATTTTTAACAGTCTTTGCAATTTCACTTGGTATTTTATCCATTTTTGTAATATTAATTATAACTCAAAGTTTTAATGATAGTATCGAAGGGCAACTTGAAGAATTTGGTTCTAATCTAATAATAGTTCAACCTCAAACTGGAAGTAATGTAAAATTTACTGACTCTCAGATTAGAACTCTTGAGAGATTTTCAAATATTAAATCCGTTTATGGAAGTACTCAACAACGAGTTCAATTTCAAGATGGAAGAGAATTTAGAAGAGTGAGTGTCTTTGCAACAGAATTAAGTGAACAATTTTTTAATGATTTTAATGTAGAAATTGAGCAGGGAACGTTTCCAAATCCTCGTTCTAAATTTGATATTGTCATAGGCCCAAGTGTTGCAGAAGACAGATTTTCAAGTGAATTAAGAGTAGGGAGTAGACTTGTGTTTAATGACATTAGTTTTAGAGTTGTTGGAATTACTCAAGAAGTTGGAAATCCTGAAGATGATTCTTTAATTTATATGCAGTATGAAGCACTTAAAGATTTTGGAATTGTTGAAGAATATGATGTACTTGTAGTATTTATGCGAGATGTTGAACTTTTAGATAGAACCCAAGAAGATATTATTAATTTTTTTGAGCGAGAATTTGGAGAAAATAGAGTAAATGTGCTAACTTCAAGAGATATTTTAGAACAATTAAATACAATTACTGGACTCATTACTGGAGTTTTAGGAGGGATAGGATTTATCTCGTTAATTGTGGGAGCACTTGGGATTATTAATACAATGTTTGTTATTGTAACTGAAAAAATTAAAGATATTGGAATTATGAAATCAGTAGGTGCAAGAAATTCTCAAGTTCTACTCCTCTTCATCTTCCAATCATCATTATTTGGAATACTTGGTGCAATACTTGGAATCATAATTGGAATAGGTGCATTATTTGGAATTGAAATAGCACTTCAAGCATCGGGGTTTTCATTTTTAGAAATTACGATTTATCCTGAAATAGTACTGCAAATGTTATTATTTGGAAGTATAATTGGAGCAATTTCAGGATTCATTCCTTCATTTAAAGCCTCAAAAATGAATGTTGTAGAAGCATTGAGAAA
>JBLKOJ010000036.1:0-20762 GCA_047602745.1 Candidatus Woesearchaeota archaeon
AATAAATTTAAAATCTTTGAGTAAGTATATTTTAGATTACTTGACTAACTCAAATATAGCTTTTGCCAATTCTCTAAATATTACTATAAAAACTTCAAAACGAGTTTTATATTATGTAGTAACTCCCAGTTGACATATTTGAACCTGAAAAACTCAACTCTCTAATAATAAAGAATGCACTCGAACTTTTAGAAAACCAAGTACAGATTAAACTTGCAATTGTCAATTCTGCTTTGCAAAAAGTAGATTTAAATTTTAAAGTTTTATTATTTCAGATATTAAATAAACTTTTTAATAATCATAGATTGAATTGAGTTACATTTTCAATACATTTTTAATTAATTGAATATTTATGTAATTTGTAATAGGAAATTAAGATACTCTGCTCCTTTACTGAAGTAAGAAAAGTCCACACACTTATTTAATGTGTATTACTACGAGAAATTGTAGTTGAAATATAGAAAACCACTTTTCTTCACGTATCTCATGATTTAATTTGAAGAATTTGAAATGAAGAGAAAGTTGAAAAGAACATGCACAAGTGCAAGAGAAAATCTCGCATAGAAGAATTGTATTACTAACATTGAAAATTGATTGAATGATATTTTTGTAAATAGTTAGAACAGAATGTGGCTTAGTAACTTTCTATTACTTTTAATTTTATTTATAATTATTATTAAGTATTTAATAACTTCTCTAAATTATTAGAACTAGTTTTAATTTCGCAAGAAAAATTTACAATAGAAATAGCTTCAATACCAAAATTTCTACTTTTATAATTTTCTATTAGAATAAAACTATTTATTGAACTTTTAGAAACCTTCACTTTTAATCAAATTTTTTTTTGCAAATTTTTTATAAATATACTACAATAATAAGATGAAAATTATATGTCAATAATTCTTAACTCTATAAAAGTAATAAAATATTTTAATGAATTAAAATTTATATTTTAAATTATGGCACATAGTAAAACATTTTACATGCAAGATGGAAAAGTCTTCTCTTCTTTAGAGAAGTTTGCAAAAGAACTGCAATCAATGGCAGATGAAGTATTTAAACATCATGTTAATAATGAAAAACACGATTTTAAAGAGTGGATTAAACATTCCTTAAAAGAAGAAGAACTTGCTAATAAAATAGATTCTAAAATTGATAAATTAGAATTAGAACTTGAAGTATTAAGACATTTAGTTCATGAACAAAAATCAAAAAAAAAGAAACCCCTAAACTTACAAAAGAAGTTGAAAATAAGACCAACTCAGTAACTCCTGAAAAAAAAACAAAAAGTAGTAAAGCCAAATCAACTAAAAAATAAATATATGGTTGCTAAATCATTTAGAAGAAGAAAAACTGTAGGAACTTCAACTGAAAATGAATTATTACATTTATTTTGGGATAACTCTTGGGTATGTGTAAGAGTTGCGGGTTCAGGTTCTACAAGACATCCTGCCCCAGATTTACTTGCTTCAAGAGGAGATAGAAAACTTGTTTTGGAAATTAAAACCATTAGTACTTCAAAAAAATATTTTTCGGCAAAAGAAATTCAAGAATTAGATTTTTTTGCAGGGCAATTTGGAGGAGAAGGTTGGGTTGGCATTAAATTTTCTCAAAATCAATGGTATTTTCTTCCAATAAGTGAACTTAT
Source organism: Candidatus Woesearchaeota archaeon (assembly GCA_047602745.1). Lineage (GTDB taxonomy): Archaea > Nanobdellota > Nanobdellia > Woesearchaeales > UBA583 > UBA583. Next base: position 1,649 of record JBLKOJ010000036.1, read on the forward strand.
AGCTACAAAAAGCAATAATTTTGTGTGTGATATTGTTGATATGAAAAAAAGAGGATTTACCTTTGAGGAAATGATAAACCTTGTTTAAAATTATCTAAATAAATTTTAAAAATGTCTATTCTAATACATCCTATGATACTATTGATATATTAAACTATTAACATATTAATTTTTGTGTTTATTTTTCTCTAACATTTGTAATTCTTTTTCTAAATTAGAAATTCTATTTATTAAAATTTCATCTAGTTTATCTTTTGATTCTTTAAGTATTTGGGCCATTTCTTCAATTGATGTATTAATCATTTTAGTTGTTAGTAACATTAAATCAATTTCTTTTTCAATTTTATAGAGTTTTAAATAAAACGTATTAATCTCATTCATTTTAGTTGAAATAAACTCATAATCAATTCTTGAAATATCGTTAATACCTAGATTTATGTTCATAATTCCTGCAAAATAATTCAAAACAATAGTTACTTCTTCTCTTATAGCTGTGTAGAGAACAATTTGAAAATCTTCCTCTTCAAACACTAAATCGTATGCTAAAAAAGGTCTTTTAAATGAGAATATCTTATTCATCTCTTCAAAATTTGAGTAATTTTTTCAAAATACTCTTTAAATTTATTGAAATTTTCTACTCTATTCATAAAAATACTAACTAAAACTAATTTTTAAACGTATCAATTTACTCTGAGCATAAGTCTATAATTTTTTAGAAAATCTTTATAAAGAATATAGTATTTATTTTTGTTATGGGACGAATTAAAACTCGATATATTAAAGTTGTGAGTCAAAAAATTTACAATATGGGAGAGGAAAAGTTTTCAACAAACTTTGATGAAAATAAAGAAGCAGTAAAACAATATGCAACAATTCCATCTAAAAAGATGAGAAACAGTATTATAGGATATATTACAAGACTTAAAAAACAAACGGAGTAAAATCTTATAATATTGAAATCAAAAATTCATTCATCTCCTCTAATATACATTAGTTTAAATTTTACTTAATATATTTAATTTCAAAAAATTAGAATTGAGTTTGAAATTTATGTAAATTCAAGGTTGGCTTAAAATTAATATTACTAAAAAATTATCATAAAGATTCTTTTTTAAAATAATTAAGATAAATTTTAAGCAGTATATTATAAATTTTCTTAAGCTAGTTTTTTTCCTTCTCCTCTTTAGATTCTCTTTCTAAAAATACACCTAATTTTTTAAAATCCTCTTTAAATACCTCTCTAAGTTTAGGATTATACATCATGGCTGATGGATGAAATGTTGGAAATACTTCAAATTTAGTATTATTAATTTCAATTGTATGTAGAACTGCATGTAATCCACTTACTCCTTGAATGCATTTCATATTTTCGGGAATAAAATTACTCAAAACAAGTTTAGTAGCATAATTTCCAAGAGGAACTAATATTTTTGGTTTAATAATTTGAATTTGCTCAAATAAATAAGGGAGGTGAGCTATAATTTCCTCTTTTTTTGGGTCTCTATTTTTAGGTGGACGATATTTTAACACATTTGCAATATAGCACTCTTCTAAACTCAAAGAAATAGAATGTAGCATTTTATCAAGTTCTTTTCCTGCTCTTCCTACAAATGGAATGCCTAATTCATCCTCTTTAGCACCTGGAGCCTCTCCAATAAAAAAAATTTCTGCATAAGGACTTCCTTTCCCAAATACTAAATTTCGAGCTTGTTTAGATAATTCATCAGTAATCCCTTTTTTAGTTTTAATTCTTAATTCTTCTAAACGTTCATCATTTACTAATCTCATTTTTATTTATTAGTTACTATTTCCTACTTGTTATTCTTAAGTCCTTTTAATGTCCCACTTACATTTAATACTTCACATCTCACATCTCTACCTGAAGTTTGAAATGGAAGAGCTAAAACTGCTTGTACTAACTCAACTCCAGATGTTGCAACTTTTAATACTAATAATTGTTTTTTTATATCACACTGCTCTTTTACAAACCATACTCCTAATGCTCCATACTGGTGAGTTCCCAAAATTTTAAGGAGATGATTATTAATTTCAAATACTATTTTTTTCTCATCTACATCAATACTACTATATTTAATCAATAAAAAACGCTTTTTCACTCTAAGTGTAGGACGCAATCCTTTAATCTTAATATCTTTCATATTATATAGATAATATATAAATTTATAAATATGTATGCTTAAAACTATAGTATAATGTATGAACATACTCAATTAGAAGTAAGAGAGTATATTAAATTTTCAAAAAATGAAAATTCTCTTCTCCTCAAAGCGTCACTTCTCCTCTCAGTTCTATATACTTTATTCGCCATTCGATTTATAAGTGAGCACTGGATAATACTACTCATTCCAATTACTCTTTGGACATTTATTTTACTTAGAACTCATTTTTTATTTCATAAATATTGTGCATATAAACAAGCATTTGAACTAGAATTTCAAGAGCTCTACTTCGATAGATTTCATCTTGAACCTTATGAAACACTAACAAAAAGGGGATTTACGAAAAAACCTATTAGTTACTCTGTAATTGCTTTTGTAATTTCAATTCTAAGTATTGGATTTATTGCACCTAATAATTTATTCACCTACACGCATAAAAAAATAGATCATTTATTTATTGGTAAAAGAAAAATTTTTGAAATTGGGATGAGCCACGTATTTGTTCAAGAAAATACTGCAATAAGACAATCATATGCATTTTTCTTTTCATTTCTTCTCATTATTTTATATATCTTAATACTTTCATTTTTTAAAGCCCAACATCCCATAATCTTAATATTACTTTTAATTACCATTAGTTATGGATTTTGGTATCTATTTCCACTTCTACCAACACTTGGTTATCAATATTTTAATGCGAATTCATATTTGTGGCTCTCAAGTGTAGGGGTATTTTTAATAGTCTCAATCTTTGGATTAATATTGCAAAGTCCACAGTCCATATTAAACCTCTCACTATTTACCTCATTAGTTTTTTTAGTCATTATGTTTGTACGTTACACCAATAAAATTGGTCAATAATGAAATTAATAAACCTCGAAATTATTGAAATAGTTAAATATTAAATTAACTTCTCTTCTTCAATACCACTAACATTCTTTTCCAAAAAACTAATATATAAAGATTCTTGTAATAACTCTACTCCTTCCTCTTCATTCATTCCCCTACTTTGTAAATAGTGAATTGTTTCTTTTGAAATTGGAGAAATAGTACAACCATGAGAACACTCAACATTTGGATTAAAAATTTCAAGTTGTGGTTCTGAAAATACTTTTGCCCTATTACTTAGCACATAGTTACTCATTGTTTGGTATCCTTTTGAATTAAATGCTCCCCTTCCTATTTGTACAAGTCCATCATTAACACACTCAGCTGAATTTGAAACACAACCAATTACTTTCAAATCACTTTTACTTTCTTCACCCTCATGTAATAATTCGACATGAATCCAATTTTTTTCCTTATTTGAATTATATCTTCCATTAATTATACAACTAGCTCTTTTTTTAATCACAAACTGAAGTAATACAGCAGAATTAGAATGAGCAAAAAAATCAAATTCTATCTCTACTCCTTCTTCTACAATAATTTTACTAATAATCCCTAAACCACTTAAAATATCTATACTATATTTACCCGATTTTGAAAGTGAAATTACCGTGCCTAATTCATTATGTTCTAATTTTGAATACTCTGAGAAAGTGAAATTACTTGACAAATCTCTTGATAATGTTGATACTTCTTCAACTCCTAAAATCTCTGAAAAATGTCTTTCAAATCTTGATAATGCTCTTTTAGTAACCATACTCATAAAAATTAGTAAACATATTTAAATATAACTCTTACCCTAATACATATATGAGTGTAAAAAAAGAGTTTTTAATTAATGGGAGAAGTATTTATATTAAACCAACTCCATTTGAAGGAAGATTATCTATAGAAGAATATGAACAACAATTATATTCAGCTCTACGTAAAATTGGTGTAACTCAAAAACATATCTCAATTAGTTCACAACATTCTACTACTGCAATAATTACTTGGATAATTAATTCTAAGCGATTCTCATTTACATGCGATATATTTCAAACATTTAGAGAAAATTTTGGAGCTTGTACACAAGCAATTAAAGAAGACATTAGACACATTTTAAGAGGAATTAAAGATATCAATTTAGTACTTAAACAATATGAAAATAAAGATAATACTAATAATGATAATTTAAATAGTGAAATTCTCACACAAACAAAACAACAAACTCTTCAAAATAGTATGGCATATAACATAAAAGATAGGAAAAAAAAGGTTGAAAATAATGCTTTAGAGAAAAACTCTGAAATTTTAGATAAAAATATTGAAATTCTCAATGATAATGATGCCAAAAGAATTATACAAAAAATTAAACACAAATATCCACAATTTTCCAATTTTAGTTATATTCCTGATTATGATAGAATAAAACTTGAAAAAGCGTATTATTATTTAGGAAAGAAAACGCACTGGAAATAATAAATAGATATGTAATTTATATTCTCTTATCCTCTTCAAACTCCTCTTTAAATGTGAAAAATAAGTATGTATTAATGAAATAAAAAACAAACATGGAAATTAAAACTCCAATAATTTGAAGTATTAATACTAAAGTATCAACTGGCACAAATGAAACTAAAGAATCATATACACTTTGAAATAGTTGAAATGAAGCTATAATTAAAAATAAAATTAATACTCTAAAAAATAAATTCCTAAATTTTCCTTTTGTCTTAGTGTTATATTCTTTTAGCACAATAATATTTGATGAAGTTGCAAATAAAGTAGAAACAGCTAAATACGTATATTTAAATGAAAGAATTGCACTGATTAAAACACTTATTATCATTACAATTAATAACATCAATAACACCAAAATAATTACTACGTCTGAACTGCTTGGAGGATGAAGCACTGCATTTAATATAAATGATAATATTACAAATACTATAAATCCAATTAGTAAAGGAGATGCAATAATTAAAAACTGCAATATTCTGTGAAGCAGATATCGAGGATATCTTTTAAGAGCCTCTTTAAACGTTTGAAATATTGGGAGTCCTAATTTATACTGAGTATAACTAAAAATTGCAACCATTGTGTCTAGAATATAATATAATACAACAAATAATCCTATGTATATACTTGATTGAAGAACCTCTCTTGCTATTTCTTCATTAGAAGTCACTTGAGTAAATCCATAATCTATAAAATTATACAAAGAAAAAAGTTCAGTTATAAGTAAAATAACGAGAATAGAAGGAATTGCATATAGTAAATATGAAAATGGATATTTATGCATTTGAGATAAGAAAAATCTTAATTGAGTAAATGAGATATATTCTTTAAATTTTTTATGAGAAGAAGTTTGCTTTTTTTCATCTATTAAACTATCTTTATTTTTTATACCAATAAGTTCTGAATTTTTTACAACTTTAGAAGAACTTTTTTTTTCCATACTTCTTTAAAAAAATATATTTTTATAAATATTAGTATTTTGTTTATAGAATTAATTTATACTCATAAGAAATAAATTTCTAGTAATCTAAACACACAATCTTATAAACACATTTTTATTAAATATTACTATGAAAAAATCTCAACAATTTTTATTTAACTTAGAAGAAAATGCTGCCTCAATTAAAAAGAAAAAAGAAGATTTTTTAAAACTCAATTCTCATGCTCAGAAAATGTATTATAAAGTAGAACAACTCCTTTTAAAATCAGTTGAAAATCCTAAAAGTAAACTCTACTTCCTCTCTTCTTTTTATCCAACTACAAATTTAAATTTAATTTCAAATAGACAAGAATTTTGTAAAAAATTATTTCAATATAATTTTATTAAACTAGAACATTTAAGCTCAATTGCCTCCTCTAAAAAAACTTTTCGATTTCCATTTGAATGTTACACAAATGATAGTGATATTCATACATTATTTTCTTCTCAAATTCCTATATTCTTATCAACTGAAAAAGAAATACGAGCATTAGAAGAGGAAGGGAATTTTTCAAAAAATACATTTATAATCTCTGATGAAAGATATTTGGGAGAAATTGAACAGCTGCGTTCAAAAGAACTTGCTCAATTAATTCAAGGATATCAAAATGCAAATCAAATTGAACTAATTGCAAAACTTCATCATAATGCAAAGCTTCTACGAGATACTAATTTATATACTCAAAAATGTTTAATAACTGTTCAAAAACTCTTTAATTTAGAGCATTCAACAAATTGGAATTTTGAACTAATTGAAAAAAATCTCAATTTTAATGTTAAAGAAGAGAGTGCAAGTATGCTTTCATTTATTCAAGAACTTCCCAGAAAAGTTGAACTGAAAAACAAAGAACTTCAAGAAACAATTAAAAATGTGCAAATGCAACTTCAAGGAGATGATTTAGTACAATTACTCGAATCAAATAATGTTGAAAATTTACAAAAAAAAATCCAAGGAGCAATTTTAGATGAAATTAATATATTTGAAGAAACTCTTTACAAAGAATTTCAACAGTTAGGATTTTCAAAAAAGATACTATTTGAGAGTAAAACATATCCTCTTAAGCTTAATGAAGAAAGCATGTATGATTTTCAAAAAGAAATTGATGAGAAAGAAGAAAAAAAATATCTTAAATATTATCTCAATTTTTCAACACCTAGTGACCAATCAATTAATGAAATGGTTGAATTACAGCTTTGTTTTGAAATTCTCTACTCACTTCAACAATCACTTAAGCAACATACAATTTATGCTTCTCAAAGTCAAGAATTATTATATGAAAAAGCCCATAATTTATTTATTAAAGAAAGTTCCCCTATAACATATGGTCTTAATACTTCTGAGTTAACTATTAACGAATCAAATACTAATTCGACTAATTTTAAATTTAAAAATGAAAAAGTTTCAATTCTAACTGGTGCAAATTCAGGAGGTAAAACTACACTTCTAGAATTAATACTAACAAATCAAATTCTCTTCCAGTCGGGATTACCTCTACATTGTAAAAATGCACAAATTCCTGTTCTTGAAGAAATTATTTATTTGAAAAAATTCACAGGAACTCAGGGTTCAGGAGCATTTGAACAAACAATTAGAGAATTATTACAAATCATCTCGACTAAAAATTCTAAATTATTATTAATTGATGAATTTGAAGCAATTACTGAACCTGGAGCTGCTGCTTCAATTCTAACACATTTTTTATCCCAAATTTCAAATTCAAAAACTTTTAATATTTATTGTGTGGGGGTCTCTCACTTAGGAAAAGATATTAAAGAATTTATTTTAAAAAATAGAATTGATGGAATTAGAATTGATGGAATTAGTGCAATTGGACTTGATGAAAAAGGTAATTTAATTACAAATCACCAACCTATATTTAATGAGCTTGGGAAATCAACACCCGAGTTAATTTTAAAAAAAATTTATAATGATGAATCTTTTTTTAAAAATAAACCTGAATTTACAAAAAAAATACTCACTAAAATTTTAAACACATGGGGGTAAATTTTTTTGAATTACTTCTAATTTATTTATAGGCATTAAATTATCGATATTTGACCATATACAAAATATTTTGAATTTTTAGTTTATCTCATACTACTATGGTATAGTTAGATATAACATTTTAAGAACTAGAATTTTATTTATTTTTTATTTCACTTTCTTATTTTTTAGTTTAAAACAATAAATTAACAAGGAGTTCTTGACTTTTCAACCCAAGTTGGAGCACCTTGCAAGCATTCTCTTCTATAATCTATATTAAAGCACTGTCCATTTATTATTTCCATTCGTGTATCAACATCACCTAAATCAATTCCATCTCTGGCTGCTTGAGTCGTAGGCTCAAAGCCAATTGAGACTCTACCCCCCGAAGGGTCTTGTAATAAATAAGCTTCTTCAGGGTCATGAAGTGAACACTCTTTACACAAAGGATGAAAATTACTCGAAGAAGTATATCTTAAATCAACATTAATTAAAGGAAAATCAATAGGCCTAAATGTCCCAAGTAAAGTATTACCCGAAGTTTCAATTAAATTTTCTTGTAAAACTGGAGAAACTCCTTGACAAATAACTCTTAAATTTGTAGTTATAATTTGAGTTTTTAAAAAATCTAAATTGTTCCAATGTGAAGATTGAGATGCTCGTGGTCTTTCTACACACATATATAAATCTTCATCATCATCTACTGCTACAGTTCCTGACTCTAATATAAAATTCTCACTTATCAATTGGTTGTAAGAATTAGCATTTATTAAACTTAATATTCTATTAAAATTACAACAACTACCCATCAAATCACCAGTATTTATGTGTATAGGAGGAGGACCTAGACAATCAGTTGCTCCAATTGTGAGTTCAAAAGAAGAACTCATATCTTGATGAGATATTTTAACATCTCTTGTTTGCCCATTTGATAAAGAAAAAGATTGAATTGCAGGAGGAGAAGAAGTGAAGCAACTAGATTTAGGAATGACTTGAACATTTACTGAATTACTTTGTCCAGCTGCTACTACTCCATACCAAGAATGAACTCCATTATTTACGCTACTTCTCAAATTTAACTTTCTAGTTCCAACAGTTACAAATTCATTTATATTATCATAACTTGGATCTAAGTCTCCCAAGTTATAAATAACTTCAAAACAATTATTTACATCTCTGTTATTTTCATTAATATTTCCTCCAAGATTGAAATTTACTTCAAAAGGAGTTGACAACTCTCCATCTGTCACATAAAAAATATAAGAATGAAAACCTGAATTTGTTTTTAATTCAAATCTTCCATCTGGATACAATTTTATCACATTATCTTCAAAAGATCTAAACTCTCTTCCTTGAAGTAAAAAATTATCTTCAAATTCGTTATGCTCAATTCCTCCTAAGTAATTACTATCTAAAAAAGAATTAGGACCCGTTGTATCAGAAATTAAAATTAAATTATTATTACGAATTATAGGAGCTGTATTTCTGTATAATGATACTAATGAATCGAATTCAAAATTTCTAGGCTCTAAAGAAGTGATAATTATTTCTTGAAAAACTTCTTCTTCATTATATGTCAAGTTATTAACTTGAATTTTAAAATTATTAATAAATATAGGACTAGACTGAATTAAATCATTAATATCTGACTCATCAATAAATGAAAATCTTCTATCTTCAACTTTAGCTTGGAAAATTACTCTTAAATCATCAATAAGAGAAAATAAAGGAGTTGATACCTCAGCCCTTATCTCTCCTCTATCTACTGTAGTAGATGAAGCTTGAAACGAATCAATAGTTTCAATTCTTGATAAAACTCTAAAATTTTCTGCTTCAATTTTAATTCTAAATGCTTCTTTAGGTAGCACCGCATAAACTATTTCGTTATCCTCAAAAAAAATATTTGTTAAAACTCTACTTCTATTCTCTATTAACTTACCTTGAGCTAAAGTCCCATCATCTCGATAGATTTTTACTACTGAAGAATTTATTTCTTTTAGTTTTTCAATTTCGTATGAATAATTCTCACCATGTGCCCTTCTTGAATCTAAGTTTAATTCTGTATAACTTAGATCTGAAAACTCTGTTGAATTAAATGATTGTAATTGACATCCTATAAAATCTCTTGTTACATAATGTGAGATTTCATCAATAATAATATCTCTATTTAAAGCTGATAAATAGTTTTCATAAGTAAGTCCTGGATTCATAAATTGCTGAATTAAATTTGGGTTAAGATTTAAATTTCTCAGATAAACTGAACTTAAATCTAAAGAATTTAAGGAAGTTTGAAATGTGATTGAATTTTCCCTAGGATAAATTAAACCTCCTCTCACTGAAGTTAATAGGACTGCTTTTTTAGTAGCTAATTCTAAACAAGCTTGACTTGCTTCATATAAATTATAAATATTAAATTCTTGAGTCAGGGAATCTTCTTTAAGCGTATTAAACTGATTTGTTTCATCAACTGACAAACTCGTTACTACGAATAAAAATCCTAAAATTAAGATAACTCCAATTATAACAAAGATTGTAATTTGTGAATTTTTTCTTATTTCCATATTACTTAATAAACTGTATCTTATATTTAATTTTTAACCTCTTTATGAGATTTAAAAAATAAAGGTATAAAAATGATAATTAAAAGGATTAGAATACTAAATATTACTACAAAATTTAATGTATTCTCTGTGTAAGGATATGTATTAAACTCAGATTTTGATAATTCATCTACTTCCCTATCTAATAATATATAATCTATTTGTTGCTCTCTTGAATAAACTTCCCATGAGATAATAGGGTTTTCTCTCTCAATCTTAAAAGTTAAATTTGATTTAATTTTCGAATTTTTATTTTCTAGAGTTAATCTTTCTAAGACTTTCTTTGGAATCTCATGAAGAAATTTTATTGGAAAATCTAATTCCTCATCAATTATTTTTATTGAAACTCTTGTACCTTCTGAGACTCTTTCAAATTGAATGGCTGTTGACAAATTTGGTGAATTATAGTAAAGTAGGTCTTCAAAAGAATATAACTCTTTATCATTTCTAAGTAAGGATATCTTTATATTATAAATCCCTGAATTTTCCTGAGTTGGGATTGGACAATAAACAATTCTATGAGAAGAATTCGAATTAATAAAATTTATACTGTGAGAACATTTCTCCTTAACTTGTTTATTATCAAATAAAAAAGAAAATTGTAAAACATCTCCAGTTCTAATCAATTCGCTGTTCTCAATAATCAAACCTACTCTTTGTGGTATGAAATTTTGATCTTTTGAAATGCTTGAAATATAGATTGAGTCCTCAAAAGAATTTGAAAAAGAAAATTCAATTAAGAACAAATTAATTAAACACAAAAGTAATAATAGTTGAGAATATTTTTTAAAATTTTGTAGCATATGTAACTTTCTCATAAATTAATTTATAAAATTATGTCATTTTTTATAGTGGCATATAATAGGAATAGAATTATTAAAAATGAACTTTTTTAATTTTAATAAAAAAAAATTTAAAAAAATTAATTTGAAGTTTTCCTCTCTATAATAATATAAATTTAAACAATAATCTTTAAAAACTCAATTAAATTAATATTAATTGGTAAAATTAATTATTTAATGGCTCTGTAGCTTAATCTGGATAGAGTAGCGGGTTTCGGCCCCGCTGGTTCGGGTTCAAATCCCGACAGAGTCTTAAAATTATATCTTTGAAATTTTATGAGTTATAAAAATTCTTATTACATTTAAACTACAAAACATTTAAATAATATTAAATATTTAAATTCATATGGAAACAAATAGTTCTACAACTAATAAGACTCAAGACTATAATAATAATGTTCATTATGCAATTACTCATGAGAATATGAGATTAGAAGAAGAAAACAAAAATCTAAAAAGAACTGTTCAATTTTATCAAGCTGAACTTGAAAAATTTAGAACTCCTCCGTTTCTTGTGTCAGAAGTTATTGCACTTCCAAAAGAAGGTCAAGCCGTTGTAAAACTACCAAATCAAAGTAATTTTTTAGTCCAAATTAGTAACGAGTTTAAAAATGAGATTAATGTTGGAGATAGTGTTATTAATGAACAAAAATCATTAGTTATCATGGACTCGATTCAACTTTCAAAATTATTTCCAATTGAAAATTATGTTATTGTGAACAAAAATTTGTCTATATCTTGGAGAGATATAGGAGGACTTGGAAAAGAAATTGAAAAAGTACAAGAAGTGCTTGAAAAGCCACTTCAAAATCCTAAAATATTTAGAGAAATGGGAATCCAACCTCCTAAAGGAGTACTATTGCACGGACCACCTGGAACAGGTAAAACTCTTATTGCAAAAGCTCTTGCAAAACATACTCATGCAACTTATATTGAACTTGTAGGTTCAGAGTTAGTACAAAAATTTATTGGTGAAGGAGCTAAACTTGTAAAAGAATTATTTGAATATGCAAGAAAACACTCTCCTACAATTATATTTATTGATGAATTAGATGCTATTGCTAGTAGAAGAATTGAAAATGGAACTAGTGGAGAGAGAGAAGTTCAAAGAACATTTATGCAACTTCTAGGTGAAATTGATGGATTCAATCCTCTTGATGATGTTAAAATAATTGCAACTACTAATAGAATTGACGTTCTTGATGAGGCTATTTTAAGGCCAGGAAGATTAGAAAGACACATTGAAATTAATAAACCTAGTGAAGAAGGAAGGCTTGAAATTTTACACATCCACACTAATAAAATGAAATTAAATAAAGATGTAAACTTAAAAGAAATTGCTAAAAAAGCAGTAGATTTTAATGGTTCTGAATTAAAAGCACTAAGCACTGAAGCAGGATATTTAGCTATTAAAGAGAATAAAAAAGAAATCTGTCATCAAAATTTTTTAAATGCAATTGAAATTGTTAGAAGAGAAGAGGAAGCACATGAATTACTAACTCATTCATTTCATTAAAATAATATTAATTTTGATAAATTTATAATTAGTATCTATTTTCATGAAAAAAGTTTAGTAATAAAATAAGTTTAATAATAAAGTTCTACCAAAGCTTTAAAAATAAGAATTAATTTATATAACTATAGTTTTTGAATTCTTTGAGAATTAATCATCTATTCATAAAAAAATACTTGAAGATTTCAGCAAACTATATTTGATTAGAATTTTTTTCTAATAATCAAATGTAGAATAAATAAAATGGCTTCAAAAACATTATCTAAAGTTAATTATGTCTGGAAAGCAACTAAAAAACCAAATAAGTATGAATACAAACAAGCATTAAAAATTGTATTAGTAGGTTTATTAATAGTTGGAGTTATAGCTCTTTTAATGGAATTTTTGAGTGTATTAATTATTAGACCATTATTTAGTTAAATGTGAAAAATAAAAAAAATGGAAATTGAAAATAATAATCTTGAAGAATTCAAAAGTGAGTTTTACATAGTTCGTTCAACTCCAAATAGAGAAAATCAATTTTTAGACGCAATATACAAATATTTATCTAAAAAAGAAAATACAGGAATTTATGCAATTTTAAAACCCGAAATGGTAAAAGGTTATATTTTTGTTGAAGCTGAGGATTTAACTAAAGTAGTTGATGCATTTAGAAATATCCCAAATTCAAAAGGAGTTTTAAGAAATCCGATTCAATTTGAAGAAATTGAAAAGTACTTTGATAAAAATTCACAAAGAGCTGTGGTTAATCAAAGAGACATTGTAGAAGTTATTGCTGGACCATTTAAAGGAGACCAAGGAAGAGTTACTCGTATAGTTCCTGGAAAAGATGAAATTATTATTGAGCCCCTTAATAGTCCAGTTCCTATCCCAATAACTCTTAATTTAGATGATATCAGAGTTATTGAATCAGTTAATGAAGAAGAAGATAATTGAATTAAAAAAAATGGAAAAATTAAATAAATTTGAAAAATCAAGATTATTAGGTGCAAGAGCTCTTGAGTTATCAAGAGGAGCAAAACCAAAGATAGACATCGAAAAAGAAAAAATTTCTATTCTTTTATCAAGAGATTTAATTAAAATTGCTCAATTAGAGTATGAAAGAGGACTTTTAGAATTAAAAGTAATTAAAAATTAAGGGTCTTAAACTATAAAAATAATAACTTATATACTATTTTTCATCATATATTGATTTTTTATTTAATAAAACTTCTAATAATATTTCAGGATTTTTTGAAGGACATTCCTTTCCCCATAATACAAATAATCTATTAATTGGTGTCCAATATAGAGGAGGTAAAATTTCTTTAAGAATTTTCTCAGTTGCATCTCTGTCATCTTTAGTGTTTACAAATCCAAATACATTACACATTCTTTGAACATGTGTATCAACACAAATCCCTGGAATTTCAAACTCTTCACTAATTACTAAGTTAGCTGTTTTTCTTCCAACTCCAGGTAATTTAATCAACTCTTCAATGTTTGTAGGAACAATTCCATTAAATTCTTCTAAGAGCATTTTTGCACTTGTAATAATATGTTTTGTTTTTGTTCTATTATAATTCATAGATTTTAAAATTACTAATACTTCATCATATCTGGCACTAGCTAAATCTTTTAGGGTTGGATATTTCTCAAATAATTTTTCAGAAATTTTTATTGTTAGTTCATCTTTACTCTGAGCTGAGAGTATTGTTACTAATAAAGTCTGCCAAGGATAATTCCAGCCTTCTCCTGCAAGTCTAAAATTAACATCTCCATACTTTTTCTCAACTAAGCTTAAAAGATATAAAAATCTTTGATAATTATGATAATTTAGTTCAATATTAAGTAAATCCTTTGGAATTAATCGTTGTTGTTTTGTTTTTTCCACCATTGTTCTAATTGTAAAATCATTTCTCTAGTTACATCTTCAATACTCTGATTTGCATCAATTTCAATAATACATCTTCCATCCTTTTCTCTTAAATACTCAATAACTTCTTGCTCTTTTCTTTCACACTTTTGTAAAAAATCTAAGTGCTCAAAACACTCTTTTGGAACTTCTTGCCTTCCATCTAAAATTCTACTTAAACCGACTTGAGCAGAAACTTTAAAAACAAGTGTAATGTCTGGAATTAATGTTCCTTTTTCATCACCGTATTTATGCATGGCATATAATTCTTCCAAATTCATTCCTTGAACATACTGATATACTAAGGTTGAAAAATCATACCTAGATGTAAGTATATATGAATGTGTTAGTTGTTCTTTAATAATTTGAGAGTGTTCAATTCTATCTTGAACAAAACCTCTTGTAGCTTCCTCCTTACTTACCTGTTCTTGTTTAATCTTTTCACTAATTTCAATTCCTGATTTTGTAATCTTAGTGGGCTGACGTGTTACCCAAATATTAGAATATTTATCCCCAAATAAAAAATTCTTAGAAGATTTAATTTCATCAATTAATTTAGTAAGCTGAGTGTCTTTACCACTTCCATCTAATCCTTCAAATGCTATAAAGAGAGTTTTAGTACTCATTTAATAATACAAGTTAGATGTTTTTTTAATTATTTGTATTATTATGGTCTTACTCAGCAGCAATTGCATATTCTTCTCTTTGAATTAAATGATAATCTTTACCATGCGCAGTTGAAGGTAAAATTAATTTTTGTTTTGATTTAGAAACCCGTTCTAATACCCAACTAATATACGTATTTGAATTTGGACCCTCTGAGGGGAATGGTTCATATCTATCCAAAAAAGGATATTCCCAACTTTTATGTAGAATAAATTCAGATAATTTATGAGCTAAACTTCCTTTATTTCCTTTAACAATTCCTGAATTAAAAGTTTCAAATCTTGAAGATAAGATATAAGAAGATAACGTTAAAGGAGATAAATATTTAAAAAGATTACGATGTAATCCCTCAAATAAATCTTCTTGTGAATATGTAAGTCCAGCCTTATTTCCTTCTTGTATAGTATTTGACAATAAACCTAAAACTTCAACTCTTCTAATTTCATTTTTATGTTTAACAACAAACCAGTGATGTGTAATATCTAATGGGAATAGTATTTTAGAACCAAATAATCCAACTATATATGAGTGAGAAGGAGAATCAAATTCAGAGATTATATCAATTAAAGAATTCATTTAGTAATCTCCATAAAATAAACATATTTAAACCTTTGTGAGTAGAGAAAATAATTATTTTCAAAAATTGATAAGTTAAAAAATTATCTTCCTGAGCTCCCAAATCCCCCCTCTCCTCTTGTAGAATTTTCATCAAAATCTTCAATCTCAATAACTTCTGGATGAGGAGCATACATTAAAATAGCTTGAATAATAGCTTTTTCTTGAGGATAAAAAATTACTTCCTCTCTTTGGAGATTTTCCTTTCTCAAGACCTCTTCCTCTTCGATTTCTTTTGAGATAAAAATAATACACTTATCTGAAATATTTTGAAGAGCAATTTTAATCTCACCCCTATAACCTGAATCAATAACTCCTGCTCGTTTTGCAATACCCTTTACACCCGTTGAACTTCGCTCATGTAATAATAAAACCCAGTTTTTAGGAAATTGAGTTGCAATTCCTGTTGGTGCTAACCAAATGTTAAATGGTTTAAGTATGTAATAATCTTCATCATATAATGCATATAAATCAAATCCTGCATCTTCTTCCCTTTTAGAAGGCAGTACTGCTCTTACATCAAGCTTTTTTACTTTTAGACTTATTTCATCTTTCATATATAGATAAAAAATTATAAGTATTTAAATGTTGGTATCATAATTATTTAATTAAATTCTTATTAATAATTTAGAGATATTTCAAAGTAAATATATATAAGAATCAAAATAGATTAAAAATAATTACTTGAATAGATTAAAATGAATATTCAAATAATTAAAAATTATTAATTTAATATGAATATTTAATAATATTCATCAGCTTCGTCATGTTCTAATTCAACTGATTCTTTTGAATCATTTGAATTTCTACCCCTAAGTACAGTTATTAATAATAAAAGTAATATTAATAGCATCACAATAATAAATACGATTAAAGCAATATTAATCCAGTTCCATGATGTTTCCCTATCTTCTTTTGATTCTTGAATTGATACAGGAATTGATAAATCTTGAACCACATTATTTTCATCTCTTATTAATAATCTTAAAGTTTGAGTGCCTTTAGCATCACTCTTTGGAGTTACATCAACTCTAAATGTTCTATCAGAGCCTGCCCCAATTGCTGAAATTGAAGGTTCTATATTAACACTTGCCCAAGACATATCATTTGGAACAATTGAAATTGCTCTTGACTGAGTAGTTGGATTCACAATAATGACATCAAAAGAAGTAGTTCTTCCCGCCTCCAATTTTCCAATATTACCTGTACTAATAATTAGTCGTGAATCTTGAACCACCAAGGGAGCTAAAACCACAAAGTCAAACTCTGCTTTAGATTGTGTAAAACCATCATTATATTGAGTGTACACATTTGCAGTATATATTCCAGGTTCTGCGTCTCTTGGAACTCCTAAATACATATCTTCACTAGTTCTGGCTTCACCAACATTTAAGTTAGTTAAGAAACTCTCAGCTCTAATATTTAATTCTGGAACTTCTACAATTGTTTTAACTGTCCCTTGATTTTGTTGACCTCTATTATTTACTCGAACATTTGCAATAACTGCTTGTCCAGGTTCAACCCCAGTTGAAGGAGACATAACTAAATCAACAATATCAACTCTGTGTCTTTGAGTGTCAACAAATAATGAATATTCCCTATAAGTTAATCCAGATAAATCATTACTTCCATAAACTCTTAAAATATATTCTCTTTGAGAACTCATATCAGCAGGCAAGTTAATTCTTAAAGTTTGAGAAGAAGCAACTCCTTGTCTAACTCTAAATAAACTAGTTGAATCTTCTAAAATTGCTTGTTCGTATCCTTGGATATCAGCCCTAAATCTTGCATTATCAGCATCTCTTTGTCCAATAAAGGAAATAGTTACTTCAACAGTTCCTCCATTTTGAACACTTAGAGATGAAAAATCATTTAATCTATTTCCATTAACCTCAATTGAATTAATTGATACTGGAAGTCCTGACTCCTCGGCCATAGTGTTAAAGATAAAAGATTGATTAACACTTGTATTTCCAACTTCAACACTCAATCGATACGAATTACCGACAACTAAACTATCATAATTTGATAATACATCTCTTAATTTAAAGGATTGGATTGATGTTGCTTGATCAACAGTTACACTTTGTCTTGTAACTACTCCTTCTACTTCAAAAAATACATCAGTAAAAACTCCTGATGATACATTTTCGTTTTGCATTGTCAATGTAACAATAAACTCATCATTTACATTTTGAATATTCATACTCTCAACTGTAAATGAGGCTGCATTAACAAATGCTAGTGAGAGCATTACAGCAATCACAGTTATTAAAAATTTAACGGAACTTACCATTTTCAACTATTTTATAGTGGTAAAATTATCAATTCTTTTATATTTATAAATGTTTCTAAAGTTTCACTATCCTAAAGTTAGAACTTGAAATTATTTCGTGAAAGTTACTAATTAAATAAAATCTAATTTTAAATTTTATGTAAACCACATTAAAGGGACACATTAATGGTGTTATATTTTACACCCATTTAATTGATAAATCTAATTCCTAAATACAATCTTTCTTTGTAATAAAAATAAATAAATTTCTCTAGATTATTAAACTATTTCAAATTCTTGTTTATAAATCCCAATCCTTTGCACTATTTTACTACTTGTTTGAGGATGATAAATTTCCCTTAAAATTTGCTTCACTCCCTTAATCTGACAAAATAAAACAAATATCCATTCTATCTCCCACGATTGTTGGCAGGAGCAAACTAAGTCCCGTTGTCTGTTAAAATATTATCTTGAGGACCATATTTATTAGTTGCATGTTCAAAGTATTAAGCATAAACATTAACCCAAGAAT
The DNA here is from genome assembly GCA_047602745.1 of Candidatus Woesearchaeota archaeon. Taxonomy (GTDB): domain Archaea; phylum Nanobdellota; class Nanobdellia; order Woesearchaeales; family UBA583; genus UBA583. The sequence continues at coordinate 20,117 of JBLKOJ010000036.1, forward strand.
TATCATCTATAAAAACTATTAAATTTTTGCTATTAAATAGCCTAACTGTGTAATTGATATGCCAAAGCATATTTGGTCTTAGCCACTGATAGCCACAAATTTTGTCTAAAAGGTCGTTTTTTTTATTCATTTTAAATTGAAAGTAGTGATATATTTTTTGAATTTGTCTTTAATAAACACCAAGGTCATTGTCTTTGAGAGTTTTCCATGACTTATGAGAACCACATCGTAATTTATTCTATTTATTACATACAATTATATAGAAAAGAGGATTTATACATACTGGCTTTATTACTCTTCGCAGTTCAGGATAATGTCGTACATTATTACACTGATAGAATTATGGATAGTTCTTCGGGTACCTACTAAATTTAAGAGAAATGAGTGGCAGAGAAATCTTTTCTAAATTGCTTAAAAATCCACTCCTTCTTCAAAGAGTATGTTTTTTAGTATATATCTTCATTTTTCTTTGGTATAACAAAGAAAAATTACTTTTTTAATTGGTATTTAGCCATAATTTTGGTTTAGAATGATTAATATTAAAAAAACTATCTCCATTATTTATGGAAATAATGAAGTAGTTTGTTGAATCATAACACTAGGTGTTACTATACTAATAGGTAGAGGTGCACCATTAGTACTTACA
>JBLKOJ010000012.1:0-20065 GCA_047602745.1 Candidatus Woesearchaeota archaeon
ATTGTGATTTTCACCCACTTTCGTGGTAAGCAAAAATTTATCCTAAATTTTTTTACACTTGACAAAGTCAAGAGTTTAGTCACTCATTTTTATTCGTAAATTCCAAAAATAACAATTTTATGAGATTAGGAGAAATTAAAAAGTTCTTAGCACTTAGCAAGGCTAAGAGTTTCAAATTCCACTTCTTGACACTTTTTTACTCTAATTGTTATCTCTTACTAAATTCTAAAACTTGTAAAAATTTAAGTATATTTTATCGCATCTAATAAACTTAAAAGTCTTAAATCTTTCAAGCAATTATTTTCACATATTTTTACAATATCTAAAGTAAAATCTTATAAGAAGTTAAATAAATTTCTCCACATTAATCTTGATATAAGTCCAGATTTCTCAAATCATAAGGCAAAATTATATGTTATTGTATGCTATAGTAACATAACTTTAAAAATTATTCTCTTTAAAAATTTATAAATGAACTCATTAAATTTGAAGTATGTTATACTTCTTTTTGCTTTTTTGTCTTCTTTATCAAAAGGATTTTCAAATAGTCCAATTTTATTTGAAATTGAAATTATTTTTCAAACATTAACTTCAGCAACACCAGGAGTGTATCAAGCAATTTCATTTTTACTAATTACAATATTTTTTTTCGTACTATTTAAACAAGGAACTATTAGAATGCTACCTAATAATTCCAGAGGAGCAAAAGCAGTTGCGCTAGTTATGGCAATATTTGCATCAGTTGGTCTTTTAAGTCACGAAAGATTAATAAATGCTAATAATGCATTAGCCACTATTGGTTCATCAATATTGTTTCCAGTTTTAATAATTGCATTATTTGCAGGTTCTTGGGCAATTCTTAGAGGTATAAATTCAGCAAGAGTAAGTGGCTTTGGAAGAGTTTTAATGTACTTAGGGTTTGGAGTGGTATTTATTACTGTATTTCTAGCAATTCTATCATTTGGTGCCAGTACATTGTTTGATGCAATATTGGAAACACAATTTTTCCAAAGTTTAGTTTCGTTTTTAACAGGATTACTGATATTTATAGGTGTTATTTTTGTTATTGTATTAATATTTGTATTCTTCACAGTAAGAGAATTCTTAGAATTATTTGATAGTTCTGATGATGAATCTGTTTTAGCTAGAGCAAGAAAAAAGAAAAAGGAGAAAAAGGAGAAAGAAGCAAATGTAGTAGAACAGCTTAATCAACTTAAAAAAGCATTTAGTAAAATGAGAACTGCATACGATGAGAAAGGAGATATTTTAAGAGATATTTCACGAATTGATGATATTGAATCAACACTAGATAAAGCAAGTGAAGTTCCCCCTCAAGACCCCGATAGGAGAGCATTATATAGAAATCCAGAAAATTTCGGAGGTCCTTTTAGGTAATTAAAATGGTATCACCTGAATTTACAATTTTTCAAAACTATAGACATAAAGCAGCTGCTCTAAGAAATGCTGCAAGAGATGCTATGGAGATTTTTTTAGTTATTGGAAAAGAGTTTAATGCAACAAATAAGTATTTACTTCAAAGGGCAGGAATTTCACAATCTTTGCAAGACAGATTAGTTAAAGGAGATAAACAAATTAAACCTCTTCTTCAAGCACTTATTGAAGAACTTAATAAAGAGATTAAAGAATTAGATTCAATGCTAAGTAATATTTCTGTATTTGGAGGAGATGCATTTCATAATTTTCAAAGAAGTGCTATTTCTCATCAAAAAAAACAAGCTGATATTTTAAACGAATTATATAATTTAGGAATTAATTACTTCCATAATCTTGAAGAACAAATTCACGCAAGATACTTGAGTGTTGAACAATCTCACAATAGATTTAGAGAGAAATTATTTGAAATATTAAGAGCAATAGTTGAAGGAAATTCATATAAAAGTGCCATTGTTGATACGTGGATGGACTGTTTAGAGTTTTTAATATTATACCAAAATGATGATTTAGAAGTTGGGCTTCCAAGACATACATTTATTGAACTTGTTGAGCAAGAAACATATTCTCCTGCAAAAGTTGTTTTACAAAGGTATTTTACAGCAGGTTTGGGAAAGCAGTTTATTAAAAAATTAGAAGAGGAGGGGCTAGTAAGAAGAGCAAGAGATGAACAATCTCAAAAAGTTACATATCTCTCACTTAGTGAAGATAAGCAAAAGAAAGTTGATAAAATTATTCTCGAATCCTTATTAACATTACTTAAAGATATTGAATTTGAAGACTCAACTAGTCAAAGGTATGTCTGGGATAAAGAAACAGAAGATAACAGCAGAGGAATTAAACAAAGAATTGAAGATAAATTTGAAGAGAAACATAAATCTCCTATAACTGAAGAAATTACAACAATTATTGAACAATTACTCATAGAATTTAGAACCAAAGTTATTGAACTTAAAGCTAAAAAATTCTTTAAATATGAAGAAAATAATAAAAATTTGGGGTACAATAAATTTATTATATTTGTAACTGACAATGGAGAAGCTATATATGTAGAAAATTTAAGAGATAAGAAATGGAGAGAAAAAAATCTAACTTCAGTTTTAGCTGCTAGAGATTTCCTAAAAAGAGTTCTTGATTCAGGAACTAGAGAACCTCAGAGAGATCCTTACGTTGAATATTTACTTGAACTTGAACAAAATAAACAATTACTCTCCTCCTCAGAAGGTAGTGATAGTGGAGGCAGAAGTAGAGAGAATGAAAAAATTCCTAATAGAGAAAAAACAGATATAAGTAATCTAATTGGACAAATTTTTAGTTATGCACAAAACGATGAAGCAGGGTATGGATATTTTCTGAGAATCCCAAATGACGCTAGAGAAGAAGTGTCAACTTTAGTAAGTCAATTATTAATTCAATTATTTGTGAGTAAATCCTCATTTAATAAAGATGAAGGATATAAAAATGAACGATTCATTCTAGTTTTTAATGCATTTAATGATGATTTAGAAATTACAGATGATGTGAAAGAATATTTAAAATTTGTATTTGAAAATTATGAATCAATTCAAAATTTAACTGAAACTGACTTTAATAAATTTTATTTTGAGCTATTAGAAATATTAAATATATCTCATTAAAAAATGCTTGAACTAAAAAAAAAAACATTATTTAAAGATTTGAAAGTAAATCAAAGTTGCTTTGTTCCATTGTCTAATCAGTTCTTTAAAATTGAATATGTTCAAGAAGAAGGAGAAAGACCCTACTTGCGTTTATACATGAGTCTAAATACTCCCATTAGTTTTGATTTGAAGCCTTCAGGAATTTTTAAAGTAAGAGTTAGAAAAGTTTTTGAACCTGGACAGTTAGGACCTTACTACATAATAGATTCTGACTCTCATGGATATGTAGAAAAATTTTTAGAACCCAAAATTAAATTAATCTTTGAGAATAACCAAGATGCACTTGATACTGATAGTTTCATAACATTAGATGAAATTATTGCAAGAAATGGAGAAAAAGAAGACTCCTCTAAAAGAGAATTCTGGACAATTCCAACATTTATAAATGTAAAAATACCACAAAGTGAACAAGAACAAAGATCTGTATTGTTATATTTTAAAAATCCAGACGAAGATACAAAAGCTAATTTAGTTTCATTAGAAGATTCTATACCTGATATTTATGGAAGATTTGAAAAATTGAATGAGGATAAAATCTCGGCTGAAATTAGAAAAATTTTTCTAAAGTTTGGAATAAATGAGGAATTACAAGAAGATATTAAAGATGGGCTTAAGATTAATTCCTTGTTAAGTGGAAATGTTAAAAGAATGTTAAGTAATTCGGGTGGAATTTTACTTGGTCCATTTGGTAGTGGAAAAACATTTATTGTAAGAAATGCAGTTCGTGAAATTTTCGTAAAACTGTTAGGCTGTGGATATGCAGAAGTTAATATGGCTGAGAAAACAGGAGGTGGAGGATCTCAATATATTAATGCAGGGATGAGAGCAGTTAATAATACTTTTCTACCCGTAATTAGAAAAATTCAAAGAGAAAAACGACCTTATTTACTATTTATTGATGAAGGAGACCCGTTTATCAGAGACCCAGTTCATGATGATGACGTAAAAGCAATAGCAGGAGTTAAAAATTTATTAAATCCTAGAACATATCCAGGTCTAATCGTTTGTATAAATACTAATTTAGAAGAAAATAGACTTGACCCAGGTATTAAAGAAAGAAGATTAAAATTAATAGATTTTCCATTTCCACCTAAACAAACACATAAAACTGTCTGGAAAGCTCAAGAAGATATCTTAAATATTAATTTTACTGAAGAACAATTAGAAAGATTAGGAAGCTTAGGAGCTGACGTTTTGGGTCTTGATGGGATTGATTCATTTTCAGAAAATATGGCTGGAAAAATTAATAGAAATAATTTTAATTTTGAAGAATTTATAGAATTATTTTATAACTATGCAATCAAGAGAATTAATGAGTATGTTTCAACTGAGATTAGAAAATTATCTCAAAATGCGTATGTTAATTCTCAAGAAGAAGTTACAAGAATAGAAGAAGAAAGAGATAATAGATTAAAAATTCTAAAAAGAAGGTTCGAAGAAAAAATATCTCAAAATGATGACTTACCACTAGAAGTTCAAGCAGAACGAAGACAAGTAGAAACTATATCAAAGATAGATAAATTATATATAATATTAGGTATTCCCACTTCAATTCATTCAGGAGTCGTTAAGGCTCAAGAGTTAAAAGCCAATTATTTTATCCGGGAAGGTTATAATGTTTTAGTTGTAAATCATTGGTGGGATGATTTTAAATATTTTAATAAATATAAAAGCAAATGGCAAAAAGTTACGAAGAGCCCATATAACTATAAATATTACTCTGGAGGAAAAGAGATAGATAAAAATTCGTTTTATAAATTTTCAAGTATTGTTGATTATATTATTAAATTAAAGCCTAGAAGTACTTTAGTATTAATTGAAACTCATACATTTTTTCAAAAAAAACAAGCTCTAGAGTTGCGGGAAAAAATCTCCAATATTGTCTTTATATACACTATTCATCAATTTATTCCTTATTTTAGAATATCAGATTTTGAAGAAAAAAAACGACTTATAAATTCCAACTTACCTAATGAGTATATTGAAAAAATTAAACAAAATAATTATGTAGGTAGAAATGAAAGACACCAAGAAGAATTACTAGAATTTAGTGACTTTATAGTTGCAATTTCTAAGGTAATTGGGATTGCAATTAGTAAACTATATCCTGAATTTTCTTCTAAAATTAGAGTCATTGAAAATAGTGTAGATTTAGTTATTGAAGATGATGACATGTTAAATTCACAGACTAATACATTGAGAAATAACTTGGGAATTCCAAATGATAAAGTTGTATTTGGTTATATTGGTAGAGTTGAGTTGAAAAAATTAGGAGATTATGGTGAAGAGAAAACAAGGTTGGTTCAATTTATTAATAAATTATTTTCAAAAACTTCAAATACAATATTTTTATTTGTAGGAATCTCTGATTACTCAAAAGTAAATCTGATTCGAGATTGGGGGATTGAAGCACGTTTTGTTCATAGAATTTATACATCCAAAGGATGGATTGAAGATGATGAAATCAAGTTACAATTTATAAATATGGTTGACTGTTTAGTTCAACCCGTCAAAAGTGAAAATTTATATGGATTAGCAGTTATCGAAGCAATTTATTTAAAAAAATTAGTAATGAGTTGTCCTGGAGAATTAACAATATGTGATTGTTCAAATTTAGATTTAATGATTGATATAGCTACCAAAATTGCAAATGGAGAAAAATTTGAAGAACATATTGAAGAAACTTTTAAAAAAGCAAGTTCTAAATTTAGTTCTAGTGTAAATATGCTAAAATACTTAGAACTATTTGAAAAAGTATAGGAATAAGTTTTTAAAACAGAGAATTATTTATTTACTAAAAATAAAAAAGTTATTGATAAAATAAAAATGGTTAGAAATGTGGGCAGTTTGTTTAATCTAATTATAAATTCTCATACACAAAATATTAAGATTAACAAATATGAGACTTTTAACTATATAAAAATATTTTTAAAGTCAATACAAGATGGCTCCTTCTTTGAGTAAATGTCAATTTATATAACCATCTCATTTATAAATAAAGAGCAATTAAACTTTGTATGACTTTTGTAGATGTTCACGCACATTTAGATTTTGAGAGTATTTCAAAAAATAAAGAACAACTCAATAAAGATATGAAACAAAACCATATTTTCGCTCTTTCAAATACTCTTAATTTAGAGAATTATCTCTATACTAAAGAACTCTACAAAGGACTTACACAAGTTCAAGTTCTTCCAGGGTTATATCCAACTATTGCTGGTAAAATATCAAATGAAGAATTTGAAGAGTTTTTATTATATTTAAAACAACACAAAGATGAATATCTTGCAATTGGAGAAGTGGGTTTAGACGCTCACGAAAGTAAAGATGAAGAGCTATTACTTGTGCAAGAAGAGAGATTTAGAAAAATTATCGAACTTGCAATTAAACTAAATAAAGCATTACTTATTCACACACGAAAAAGAGAATTAAAATCTCTTGAAATTATTGAAGAGTATGTACAACAAACCGGATTTAGAAAATTCAATTTACATTGTTTTACTGGTAAAAAAAAGTATTTTCAAAAAATTAAAGAGTTGAAAATTTATTGTTCAATTCCTCTAACTATTTTAAACACTCAATCGTTTCAAATACTTGTTGAAGAATTACCAATCTCACAGCTATTAGTTGAAACTGACTCACCATATTTACATCCCGAAAAAGTTACTAATACTCCTCTTACCATTCCACAAATTTATGCTAAAATTGCACAAATTAAAGGTTATGACACTAAAGAAATTGAAAATATTATTTACAAAAATTATATAAAATTCATATATTAACAAATTAGTATTTCAAATTTCAAAAAAAACTATAGTAGATAAATTATCTACATAAAAATATAATATCAAGTTATACAATGATTAAAAAATGAAAATTACAATTAATGATACACTACAAAAAAAAGGCAATGAACAAGTTAATAAACATTCAATAGAACATGAAATGTTTAGAAGAATTATTGAAGAAAAAAATAATATTATCACTTCAAAAATGAATATTAAAGAAGTTGATGAGATTGAACTTATTCTAGTAAATTCAAAGAGTAAAATATCAACATTTTTAATTACACAAGAAACACAATTCCCAATAGCATATAAAGAAGGAACTAATCAAATTATGACTCTACATCCTAAAATGACTGGACAGTTATTTCAAAATCATGAAGAAGAATACTCAAAATTATTAGAATATGCATTATTAAAAATGTATATTCATAATACCTATAGTACAAAATCTACTAATCAAATGGGGTTTTTTTACAAATATTGTAGCGAAACTGCAGCTCAAATTCTCTCAGGTAAATATTTAGATAAAATTTCAGAATTTGAAATTAAAATGTATAGTCCTGGAAAAAAGATTACTAAAAAAGATGTAGAAATCGGACTCTTTTTCTATCTTCTCAAAGAGCTTAGTGGAATTGATTTTATATATCAGCATTTAGATACAATATTTAAAGAACAAAATGTAAAAACATCTCTTCACACAATTTATAAGAAAAACTTTGATGATTTAATTTTACCTTTAAAAGAAAAATTGCTTGAAGAACAACGAAAAACATTAGAACTTCAAAAAAGAGCAAGACAAGATCAAAGAAGACCTATGCATAAAATTAATCAAAGAGAAGATTCTAATCCTAGTTCTGCTAATTTTTCAAACAATCGAAATCATATTCATAAAAAATTTGATACTAAAGAGAAGAAAGAAGCTCCTCTAGTAAATATAGATAAATTATAAATTTATTCTAATACTACTGATCTTCTCTTCTTTGGAACTTCTATCTTCTCAATTCCACTTAAAAATTTTCCTGTTAGAGAATTTGTATTATTCATTACTTCTTGAGGCGTTCCACTCGCTACAATATGTCCACCTTCTACTCCCGCACCAGGCCCCATATCAATTAAATAATCACTAGTTATCATCGTATCTTCATCATGTTCAACTACTAAAAGCGTATTTCCTAAATCTCTGAGTTTTTCAAGTGTTCTTATGAGTTTTTCATTATCTCTTTGATGTAAACCGATACTAGGTTCATCTAATACATATAATACTCCTGTAAGTTGTGCTCCAATTTGTGTAGCTAGTCTAATTCTTTGAGCCTCACCTCCACTTAATGTTCCAGCACTCCTTGATAAATTTAAATATGAAAGTCCTACATTATTTAAAAATTCAAGTCTATCAATAATTTCTTTTAAAATTTGCTTTGCAATAATTCTTTCTTTATCACTTAACTCCTCTCCAACTGCTCTAAAAAATACTAGAGCTTTCTCAATACTCAATTCAGTTGATTCTATAATATTTACACCCCCAACTTTAACACTGAGCATATTTTCTTTTAGACGTTTTCCTTTACATGTTGGACAACTAGTTTGAGACATAAATTTTTGAAAATGATCTTTTCGAGATTGAGAATCGGTTTGATGAAATAATCTTCTAGCTTGTGGAATTACTCCCTCCCATACAGCGTCCATCACTTCACGTCCAGCATAATTTTTTCTCTTCACAATTTGAGTATCCCCTTGTATTAATGCTCTAAATTGTTCATCATTTAATTCACTCAATGGCATAAATACGTCAAAATGATATTTTTTAAATAATTCAATCATACCACGAACCTGCCAGTTTAATTCAATTTTAGAATTCCACAAAGCAACAGCACCATCAGCAATACTAAGATTTTTATCCGGTACAATTAAACTTTCATCAAATTCAAATAATGAGCCAATTCCTAAACAAGTAGGACATGCACCAAATGGAGAATTAAATGAAAATTGTCTTGGCTCAGGTTCTTGAAACACTATCTCGGGATGAGTTGAACACGCACCAAAAGAGGAGAATATCATTTCAGCTTCTCTTTGAATTTTTTTCAAGTCTTTTTCTTTCATTATTAAAACATATATTTTTTATTATTTAAATATTTGTTATTACAAAATTATTTAAAATTGAAAATATTAAATCAATATGATTATCAATAAAGATTCTCAAATAATTAGTTCTTTACAGGAAAGAGAAGTAGTCTAGCTTCTTTAATGTATAACTCAGCATTTCAATATTTAGATTTAAATTTTATCTATATTTCTCTTGGAGTAAAAGATGAAAAAAATGCATTAACAGGTATTAAAGAATTTAATTTTAAAGGCTCTACTGTCACCATGCCTTTTAAAAAATCAATTATAAAACATTTAGATAAAATAGATGAACATGCTCAAAAAATTGGGGCTGTAAATGTAATTGAGAATAAAAATGGAATTTTAAAAGGATATAATTCAGACTATCTTGGAGTTGTTAATAGTATTAAAGGAGTAACAGAAATTAAGGGTAAAAAAGTTATATTACTTGGAGCAGGAGGAGTTGCAAGAGCAATAGCATATGGACTTAAAATTAATGGAGCTAATGTAGCTATACAATAGAACACTTGAAAAAGCTCAAAAATTAACTCAAGAGTTTAATTTATTTTTAGGAGGTACAATTAACGACTTTAAAGAAAAAGACTATGATATTTTAATTAATGCTACTTCTTGTGGATATTTAAATTATAATGAATCAATTTTAGAAAAAAATAAATTAATTCCTAATCAAATTGTATTTGATGTCATCACCAAAAGAATCGAAACTCAATTTTTAAAATATGCAAAAGAATTAGGTTGTCAAACTATTCCTAGATACAAAATGTTAATTTTACAAGCAGAGTTTCCATTCAAATTATTTACTGGAGTTCAGGCACCTATCAAGATTATGGAAAAAAAATTAGTTGAGGAATTACTAAAAAATGAATAAAAATCAAACTGATAATTTACTTAAATTTCTACAGTCTCAAAAAGTATTAATTATAGCTTCTATTGATAATAAAGATATTTGGATTTCAAATGTATATTATGGAATTGATAAAGAATTAAATTTTTATTTTAGTAGTGGAAAAGACTCTCTACATTCAAATCAAATTTTAAATAACTCTAATGTTGCATTCTCAGTAGTTTGGTATGATTCTTCAAATTATAAAGATAGAAAAGGTATTCAAGGAAAAGGAAAATGTACATTAGTTACACAAGAAAAAGAAATTGAAAAAGCCATTTCAATGCACAATTCTAATTTTCCTGAGTTTAAAGATAGAGTAACTATTGGAAATATCACAAATCCTGAGTTTCCATCTAAAATTTGGAAAATCAGACCTATATTTATTAAATACTGGGATAATGAATTATTTGGAGAGAATGGAACAAAGGAGTTTAATTTTTGAAGGCTATTTATTTATATGCTTCATCATGATGTTTATAACTTTCAAAAATAACTAATTTATTATTTGAATCAAATCTAAACAATAATATAAATTTAGTATTGATATGGACTCTTTTTAGATGTTGAAGAGGATATTTTAAGTTCTTATAATTCAATATAGTTTCTTCATTGCTATGAATAATCTCCTCAATTTTAGTTAAAATATTGTTATATGATTTGATATCTTTTTTCTGAATTTTTTGAAGAGATTTCAATAATTTTGAATCGATTTGATATTTAAGCATTTTTAATCAGTGATTCTAATTCTTCAATAGAAGAAAAATCTACTTTTTTATTCTCTTTAATTTCTAGCATTTCTCTTATGAATTCCTCTTTTAATTCTTTTTTAGACTCATTTTCATTAAAAAAGACTCTTTGTCTTGCAAGTTCTAAAAATAAATCTTGAGCATTTCTATATCCATAATTGTTAACATATTCCTCAATTTTTACATATAAATTCTTAGGAATTGCAATATTAACTTGTTTTATATCCATATTTCTATAAATAACTATAAATTTATATATTTTTCTATAAATTTAATTAAATAGTAGTTTAAAGAATAAAAAAATAATTTAATATCAAAAAAATTAGATAATAGTTTTCAACTTTAAAAATACTATAAATATTTTAAATTAAAAAAATAATTTGATACATAAATGGTAAATCTACCCGAAAAAAAAATTATCACTAATATATTTAAGAACTCTGCAATAATGTATGTTTTTACATTTCTAGTTTTAATATTTTTTTCTGAAATGCCTCAAGTTTTTAATATTGCATTAAAATCATTTATATTATTTATTATTATTTTAATTTATGCAACAGGAATTTATTTAATCTCAGATATTGATACATTTGAAAAAGTAAATCCGGTGGTAATTACTGGACTAATGTTTATTAGTGGTTTAATTTTAATTATAACTTTCTCATTACTCTATTATATTCCAACTCCTGAAAATGAAATTTATAGTATTCATGACTTTAATTTAACCTTTATTGATTATGTATATTTTAGTGGAGTTACTCTTGTGTCTTTGGGATATGGGGATATCTTACCTTCTGGAAATTTTTATAAAATGCTCTCAATATTTCAAGTATTTTATGGACTAATTTTCATTACAACATTGTTTTCATTACTAGTATCAAATTTTAACAAATCTCTTGAACAAGCTAAATGGAAATTAATTAGTAAAAGTTCAATTGAACTTATCAGACATACTTTAGAGCAATTACAAAAAAGTATTTTTCATATATTTTTAAAAGACTTTGAACCTATTTCAATTTTAAAACTCAGAGTTGAACCTATAAATCAACATCAAAAGCTCCAATTCAAACAGCATATAAAAGAAATTTTAAACAATACTAAACATATTGAAATTGATTTACAAATAATTCAAGAATTAAATAGAGATGATAAAAATCCCCTTCATTCCTATTTAATGGAATTATCTCAAAAAGTAAATGATATGGAAGTTCGATATAGTCCTAATCTTCCTCCTCATCTACATAAAATGTTAATTGACCTGCAAGTTGAACTTAAAAATATTGTTGAAATTCTCTCTCACATAGAAGTATTAAAAACACAAGCTACAACTCGAATACTTCACGACTCTATTAAGAGAATCTTACTTTTAATTTACGAATTTAATGAGGAGAATTAGATATTCAAAGTTACATAATAAAAAATAAAAATAATGAAATATAAACCATGACTGAACAAATTTTTATTGGTTTAAAATAATCTTCTTCAATATTAGTAAAATTTCCTAAAATATAAGTTTGATGTCGTTGATATGTATTGTTAATCGTATGAACAAAATCTCTCATTGCAATACCTGATGTATAAGAAAGTCTCTAATATTATAATATTTTAATTTGCCTGCTGAATTAATAGAATAGAAAAGATATTTTTCATAATTAAATAAGGAATAAATAAAAATAGACTGAGTATATTAATTAGAATAATAATAAACAAATACAAATTTTTCAAAAATAAAAATATAATTCTTGTAAAACTAAAAGTGTTAAATTAAGTGTGCTTCTTTTATTCTTTCATTAGTATAACTCCTCTTAGTTAAATGTTTAAAAATTTAAGTTTTTGAAAGTCCACGTTTCTTTAAATCTTTATACTCCTCTTCTACGTGTCTAATTATCATTTTAGTTTTATCTTCTCATCTTCTACAACTTTTTTAGCATATCCTCTATACCAAGAATCAAACTCTCTATAGATTTTCTTTGAATCTAGAAAACCAATATCATTATTAATTCTTTGAGATATTTTATGAAACTGGTCGTTAGCATCAATTACACACTTAGCTTCTAGGAGTTCATCACATTTTACTTGCTGAGCAATATCAATTTGAAGTTGTTTAACTTTAGCTCTAAGTTCAATATTATCCCAAATAGCATCCCAATTTCCAGACCATTGTTTTACATTAGAACCAATTGCTTTGAGTAAATCACTCTCTCCATTCATTAAATCATCTGAAATCTCAAGAGTATCAGTTACAGCATTATATTTGAATAAGTCTACAAATCCTCCTTCTAATTCAGGGTCCTCTTCCCAGTTTTTTCTAATTTCTGTGATTTGTGTTACTCTTCTCATTCTCTCAAGTCCATCTGATGATTTAACAGGATTTGCAACAATTACTAAATCAGTTGCCTTAAACGATGTTTTTGGAACACCTAAATCATTAACTAGTCTATCATATACACCATATGGACTATCTCCATGAATAGTTCCCGCAACCACGTTAGCTAGAGCACCCACACGCATTGCTTCATACAAAGCAAGAGCTTCTGTTGAACGAACTTCTCCAACAATTAAACAACTATCTCCAAGCCTAAGAGTTGATCTAATTCCCATATCAGCACTAAAACCTTCACTAGATAAAGACAAAGCTGATTTTACGGTCATTGCCTGAATATTATATCCTAAATCAGTAAACTGAAGTGTTGGAATTTCAAGAGTATCCTCAATTGTAATAATTCTATATTTTCTCATAATTTCAACTAACATTGCACTAAGAAGAGATGATTTACCTGAACCTCTTGTTCCTGCAATAAGCATTGTTCTTGCACCATCAATAATAAAAGATATTACACCCGCTGCGAGTGTTGAAATGGTCTTATTTTTTATAAATAATAATAGTGTCCAGGGTTTATCTCTATGTCTTCTAAATGAAAACCCTAACCCGTAAGGATTTAAAGGAGCTCCAATAGCACTCACACGTGCTCTAGCTAAAGGAGTTTCAATTTCTGTATCTAATAAAGGATTTGAAGCGTCAAGAGGTTTTCCTGAAATCATTCTAAGTCGTGATGCCCATCCATCTATTTCATCTTGTTCAGGAATAATATTAGTTCTACAATCCTCAGCACTTGAATGAGTTAAAAAAATAGGAGTTTTATTAGCTGGCGAATTTATTGAAATATCCTGAACATTATCATCACTAAGTAATGTTTCAATGAGACCAAATCCTACAGTATATCTTATCAAAATTTGAGCAAGTTCGATTGATTCTTTTTGTTTTAACTCTATTTGTTTAAATTGTGCAATTTCTTCAACTAAATCTTTTGAAATATTAAAAAATACTTCTCTTAAACGTTCAGGGCTAATAAAATCACTTGATTGAGGGGCATGCTCAGCTAGCACTTCTTTTGCTAAATTCAAAATTTGATACTTCTCTTCATTTAGTTCAAACTCTGTTGGAGTTAAATGGTATAAATTATATGCCTCATCATCCATACTAAATATTCTTACTTTTCCTCCAACTACATCATAAGAATAAAGTTCTTTTGCATTAATAGGAATTTTTTTCTGTAACGATGTAAATACAAAATTTGGCTTTATATTTGGTTGGAGAAAAATAAGGTACTTTTCTCTTGAACCTACTTTATGTCCTGCTATATCATCTTTTACTTTTTGAATCAAAAAAGTACTCTGCATAAGAGTAATTAAATACTCAATTACTTGTAGATATCGCTCTTGTAATTCATTTAAAATTTCATCATCAACTTGCTTCATTGTATAAGAACTATCTCTAAGTTCTCTTTTCAATTTAACATAGGCACTAATTGGGTCAGAAAGTAGTTCTTTTACAATAATATTTTGAATAAAAGTGTACTTTGTAAAAAAAAACTTTGCTTTATCATCTCCTATTTTAGCTCTAAGTTGTTCAATAGGTAAAAATAAATTTTTTTCATGGGTAAGTTTAACATATAAATTTCCAATTTCTCTTAGTAATTGAACTTGTTCAAATGAATGCTCATAATTTTTATTATGGATAAAAAGAATTTTTGTAACAGAAGGATTTTGGATAATTTTTTGAATAGTATCTCTCATCACAGAAGCATCATCAGCAAGAGATGGAAATGTATCTTTCCCTAAATAATTAATCTTCAAAATACTCGTCATACCATGTTTTACAACTTCAGTATCTTTAGCATTCTCAAACATATATAATTAACTTGTATATTCTATATTAGTTTAATGTAACTATTTTTTAGTTGTTAAAATAAGTTTCTTAAAGTTTTATGTGATTTATTGTAATTATCGAAAGTTTCACATAAAATTTATATATAGTTTCCGTCCTATTATATTTACACAAGAGCGCAAACTTGTGTAACTAATTAACAGCTAAACTATTAATTACTAATAGTTTTTGAAATTAATTCTAAATTATATTAACACTCTAATACTACTTAAATTTTTAAGAATTTCTATGATTATTTAATTTATGAATGATAATCAAAAAAGTAATATTCACATAATGTATCAAGGCATTAAAGGTTCTTATAGTTCTCAAGCTCTTGATAAACTTAGTCAAAAATATTCAATTACACATACTCCTGTTGAAAATCCTCATTTTTTCAAAGAGTTATTTGAAAGTATTTCAGAAGATACTATTGCTCTAATTCCTGTTGAAAATTCAATTGCTGGGAATGTAAATCAAAATAATGAATTATTTATTAGATATGACATACAAATTATTGCAGAAGTGACACTTAATATTCATCATTGCTTATTCGTATCAAAAGAGCATTTTACTAAATTAAAAAGTGATATCTCAAAATATTTAAATTTTACAATTCTCTCCCATCCTCAAGCATTAGCTCAATGTAGTGATTTTATAACTCAGTATAATTTCAAAGTTCAAGAATATAATGATACTGCGGGTTCCTTAAAATATATTACTGAACATTCTAATGAATTATTATTGTCTATTGCTCCAAAATTCGCTCAACAATTTTATAGTGGAAAATTACTAGAAGAAAATATTGAAAATATGAAAGGAAATACTACTCGATTTTTACTTGTAAAAGAGCGTGGAACTTTGTATGCATTTGAACAATCTCTTCCTTTAAAGAATAAATCTACATTTTTAATTGAACTTAGAGATAGTATTGGGAGTTTATATCAAATCACTAAAATTTTAAATGAATATAATGTAAATATTAAACGAATTATCTCAAAACCTCATCCTTCAAAACATTTTATATACATTTTTTTATTTGATGTAGAAATTAATCTAGAAGACACTCGTAATGTACATATTTTAACTAAATTACAAAAAGAGGCAAATTATTTCAAATTACTTGGAAGTTATCCTTCATGGGAAGAGGAGAATTGATAATTGTTGTAATTAAATATATAATCATAATAATGTATGAATTTTTAAAATACATATCTAGAACTAATAATTCAGTAATACTAATAATGGTAAATCTCTATAAAATTTACCATTTAAGATAATTTTATAAATATAAATAATATATATTAATTATGAAACTCCCAAAAGAACCTCCATTAATTAAAAATGAAGTCGAAAGATTTGATAATTTAGTTAATATAATGAATAAGTATAGAGACAATAAAGAATTTACTGATTTAGTTAAAAAATATAATGAAAAATATTTTTATTGGGAAGAAATTTTACATAGAGATGTTCCAAAAAATATTTTGAAAGAAGATATCTGGGCTTTTATGAAATTTCAAAGATTGAGAGAATCTAAAAATATTAATATTGGTAAATATGAGTTTTCATTTAATTTAACTAATCAACATTTAAAAAAATTACACGAATTTGATTTAAATTTAGGTGGAAATTTAACTAATGAAGAGTTAATTCCTTCTGAAGACAAAGATAAATTTTTGATTAGCTCCATTATTGAAGAATCTATTAACTCTTCAAAATTAGAAGGTGCGAGTACGACTATTGATGTTGCTAAAAATATGATTCTCAATAATAAAAAACCTAAAGATAAAAGTCAAAGAATGATTCTTAATAACTATCTTGCTATGAAAGAAATTCTTAGATTAAAAGGAGAGAAATTAACACCTCAAATACTTCTTAATTTGCATAAAATTGTAACTAATAATACTCTAGATACAAATGAATACGAAGGAAAATTCAGAAATTCAAATGAAATTAAAATTGTAGATAAATTAAGTGGAGAAATATTTCATACCCCTCCAAATAGTGAGGAACTTAATCATTTAATTTCTGAATTTTGTGATTTTTATAATAATGAACAAGAATACTTTATACACCCTATTGTAAAAGCTAACATTTTACATTTTTTATTTGGTTTTATTCATCCTTTTTATGATGGGAATGGAAGATGTGCAAGATGTATATTTTTTTTATTTTTAATTTCAAAAAATTATTGGTTATTTGAGTATCTTAGTATTTCAAGAATTATTATTAAAAGTCCTTCTCAATATGCAAAATCTTTTTTATATACTGAACTTGATGATAATGATTTAACATATTTTATTGAATATAAAATTAAAAAAATAGAATTAGCATTTACAGAACTAAAGCAATATATTCATAAAAAACTTAATGAGAAAAAAAATTCAACTAAATTTCTTAAATTTGAAGGAATTACTCAAAGACAAGCTGAAATTCTAGAAATATATGAAAATAATAAACATAAAATATTTTCAGTATTAGAAATTTCTAAAAGATTTGGGATAACCAAACAAACAGCAAGAAGTGATTTACAGAATTTATCAAGGATTGGATTTCTGATTGAAAAAAAATCTGGAAATAAAGTTTTATTTTTAATGAATAAGGATTTTAATTATCAATAATGGTATATTTCTGTAAAATTTATCGTTTTGAATTTTAAGTTAGTTTATAAAATCAACTCTCATCCTTCAAAACATTTTATATACATTTTTTTATTTGATGTAGAAATTAATCTAGAAGACACTCGTAATGTACATATTTTAACTAAATTACAAAAAGAGGCAAGTTATTTCAAATTACTTGGAAGTTATCCTTCATGGGAAGAGGAGAATTGATAATTGTTGTAATTTAAATGTTTCCTCCTTAACATTTTAATTATCTTCATTAAAAAAAAGTTCTATCTTCTCCTGCACATCA
This sequence comes from Candidatus Woesearchaeota archaeon, assembly GCA_047602745.1. Lineage (GTDB taxonomy): Archaea > Nanobdellota > Nanobdellia > Woesearchaeales > UBA583 > UBA583. The sequence continues at coordinate 17,799 of JBLKOJ010000012.1, forward strand.
GGAGTTCTCTTCTCAAGAGTCCAAAAAGAAGGAAAATTAATTCCATACATCGGCCATAAAAATCGCCTGTCCATTAAAACTACGAGTCCTCTATCTTCATGAGTCCTAATACATCTCCCTGCTGCTTGTGTAATCTTTGAAATTGCAGGTGCAATATATCCGTATAATTGTCCTTTTCTAAATTTAATCTCATAATATCGCATTAATGATTTTGTAAATAAGTCTGGAACTGTCAGAGGAATTCCCACCACAATAACTACTTCAAGTGCTTCTTTTGGTAAATCAATACCCTCACTAAATGAACCTGAAGTTACTGCAAAAAGAACTGTTGATTTGTTATCAATTCCTTTATGTTTAAATTTTCTAATAATCTCATTTTTATCATCTTGAGATAACCCACGTTGTTCTTTAATAATCTTTCTCCCTAGTTTTAATAGATGCATTTCATCCATTACTTTTTGCATAAATGTATAAGAAGGAAAAAAAACTAGTGCATTTTTAGTTGAAGCAGCTTGTAAATACTCTTCTACATGTAGAGCAATTTTAGTAAACATATCATTACTTCTATGAGAGAATTGAGTAGTTATTTCATCATCAATGATAATTTTTTGTCTTTTGGCCATAAACGGACTTGGTAATTCTAACATTTGAGCAGAACTTAGCCCCATAATATCTTTATACATGGCAATTGGTTGCAACGTAGCTGACATAACAACTGAACTAAATGCTGATGTTAAAATTGGTTTAATAAAAGGAGCAATATCTAAACATTGTAATTTTATTGCAAAATGTTCAATTTGTTTATTCATAGTCATCTCAATAGTAAGTACATTATTTTTAGAATCAAAATCATATAACTCATAAATTGCTCTACTAATACTTCCACACCAACTCGTTGATTTAAGTTCTTGTTCAAGTACAAATGTTTCAACTTGTTCAAGTAGCTCCATAACCATTTTAGGTTTTATATCCTCTCCTAATGTGGACTCAAATTGGTATAAAAACTCATTTTTCTCAACTCTATGTTCAAATACATTAAACTCTTTTTTAGAAGAATATAAAAATTCTAATGTTTTTTTTAATTGATTAATAATTAAATTTTGTTTTGAAGTATCAAAATTACATAATTTCAATTCCTCCTTTGCAAATTGAAGTGTTTGTGTTGAAATAGTGTATGAATTTGAATTTCTAATCCTATCGGGCAAGTTGTGGGCCTCATCTACAATTATAATACAATCTTCAATTCCAACTCCTAAAGATGAGAAAAACAAATCTGCAATACTTGAAATAAACACATAATTCACATCACAAATAATAACATCACTTTTTCTCACTTCCAAATTTGCAACAGTATATGGACAGAATCCTTCTCTTCTACATATGGAAATATACTCTTCAACTGATGTGAAATTCGTAAGCTCTTGAGATAAATCTTCATATTCAATTTGATTTTGTTTGGTTTTACATTGAGCACATTTCCCCGGAGTTTTTGAACGTTTACATTTAATTGAAGGGTCGGGATATTCAGCACTCACAGGAGTGTAACACATATTTTTCTTTCCAATATACGCAATTGGGTTAAGTCTGTCTTTCCCTTGTTCTTCTCTTTTTTTATTAATTTCTTTAATAGTACTCAATACTTGATTAACTTGTGTCTGCCTTGATGTTAAATAAATAACTTTTTTATTATATCTCACCGCTTGTTTTAATGTAGGAGCAAGTGAACAAATCGTTTTACCAAGTCCAGTTGGAGCATTAATTAGAATTGAAGAAGATTGTTCAATTGTAGAATACACCGATTTCATAAACTCCTCTTGTCCATCTCTAATTTGAGAATATGGGAAAAATAAATCATTAATTTCAACCATTTAATAAATTAGATTAAAAATGCCTTTATAATAATTTAGATTATGAGGAGTAGAAAATAAGATAATTAGGAGAAAGTTTCAATTTCTACAAAGTAAACTCTTTGAATGTGAGTGAAATCCATAATATTAACTCCTTCTGCTGAAAATTATGAAATTTCAATTTATGAATTCCCATAATCTAAATCAATATAGTCTATTATGGAAGAACTAATAGAACCTGACAAATTATCTCTCTACAGAGAATCTGCCTCTGGAACTTCTTGCTCCTTAAGATTAATTTCAAAATTAGTAATATACAATTCTATTGAGTGAGAACCTACAAAAATGCACGAATTAAAGGAGGAATTTGTGGGAGGATATCATATTTAATGTTCCTCTTTGAATAAAAACCACTTCCAA
>JBLKOJ010000013.1:0-18991 GCA_047602745.1 Candidatus Woesearchaeota archaeon
TGTAATTTTTTATAAATATTTGTTACTCTAAAGTTAATAACAAGTCATAAACTTTAAGGCTTTAAAAATATATAAAAATAAGTGACAATTTAGATTTAATCTATTAGTTACTAGAATTTTTTGAAACTTCTTTAGATTTACTTTTTTTTGATTTACTTGGAGGTGTTTTTTTTTCTACTTTACTACTATTAATATTTGACATCATTATTTCAGCTTTATACAATTCAACTTGTTCTCTTAAAAGTTCAAACCCTTCTTTAAATACTTTATCTTGTTCTTTTAATCTTTCCTCTAAAATTTCAATTTTTTGAAGAAGAAATAAGTTGTCTTCTTTAACTCTTTTAAATGCAATTTTAATATTTTCAAATGCTTTGTGTGACATAATACAATATAATATGTTATTGAAATTTATAAATCTATCTCAAATTTTTATTAAATAGTAGTGACAATTTACAACGTCATGTACAAAATGGGGAAATCTTTATAAATATTGAAATACTTTTTTGTAATAACTAAATAGTGTCAATAAAATTCAGATTGAGTTTTAAAAACTTCTATTTAATCAAAAGTATTGTAAAATCTTAAATCAAAATTTAAAATTCAGAAAAATGATTCAAATAATTAAAACAATAATGGCTATAATTTTAGCTATTTCTTTAATGTCCATTGCAGTATTTGCAGGAGATATTGAATTGAGCGTGAGTTCACAAACTCCTATTCAAGTTCAATTAAATCAAGTAGGAGCATCTTTTGTAGTAGAAATTGAAAATACTCGAAATGATGATATTAATATAACATTAGATAATGTTACACTTAGTGATAGTTCAAATTCATATGAATTTACTCCCAATATTAGTGAGATTTTCAATTTATCTCAGTCAAATACTGAGTTAGTTGAATTTAGTTCAACTCATACATTTGATGAATTAGGAGTATTTACAGGAAATGTAAATGCTCAAGAAATTGAAAATATTTCAAATTCTCAAGATTTAAACGTTGAAATTACAGTATTTGATTCTAAAAGTTTAAGAATTGTAGATGTTGATATTCAAGGTCCAATTATTCAAGGAGAAACAATCACTCTTGATGTAATTATTGAGAATAATGGTTCTGCTAATTTATCAGATATTAATGTAATAGGAAATATCTCATCATTATCAGTAAGTAATTCTCAAAGTATTTCAAGTTTAGAAGTTGGAGCTACGCAAACAGTTCCTGTTGAACTTCAAATCCCTGATACTGCAAGTTCAAATCAAAGAGAGTTAGAAGTTCGAGTTGAATATGATTCAGGTTCAAAAGTAGAAATTTATACACAAAATATTATTATATCAACATCTCAAAGAGTGTTTTTTGAAGGATTTAGTGATGGAACAATTAGATTTGATGTGGATTTAGATAGAAGAGATGATACTAAAAGATTAAGATTAGTAAATGGATTTGATACAACTATTACAGACATTGTGTTTACTCTTGAACGAGATATTGGAGATTTTGAAGTTGAGAGAAATATTGATTTTTTGGAAGGAAGAAGGGGAACATTAGATGTGAATAGAGATGATAGAAGAGATTTTGAACTTGCACCGGACAGTTCATATCCTTTTAGATTTGATTTAACAAGACTTGACGAAATTTCAGTTGATACATTTTTCAGTTCAAATGCTCTAAGAGTTGAATATAGCGTTAATGGAGTTACTCAAAGTGATACATTTAACATTGAACTAAGAACATTTAAAGATGATGTGGATGTGAGATTTAGAGATTTAGAATTAGATATTCTTGCTGAGAGAGGAAGAATTGAGAGATTTGATGTATTTTTAGATAATAATGAAAATTTTGAAGTAGATGATTTAGAACTTAGAATTGGAAATCGATTTGAGTTGCGTTCTGATTCAAGTGTGAGATTAAATGATGGAGCTATTGAATTTGATGAAAGAGGAATTTTCTCAGTACTTGAAGGAAGAGAGAGAATTAGAGCCGAGTTTGACTCAAGAGATAATGATAGAGTAGGTGTATATGAGGGAACATTTGAATTATTATATGATGGAAGAGTTATTGATGATATTCCTGTAACTATTACAATTACTGATGGAATTTTTATTCGAAATGTTCGATTTTTAAATGATGCAAAACCAGATGAGACTCTACGAATAGCTGTTGATATTGAAAATACAAGAAGTTTAAGAGAAATTACTGTGAGAGGAGTTATTGATAATGCAGATTCAAGAGGTTTAAGACTTACAGAGAGTCAAACAACAACTGTTGCTTCAAGAGATACAAGAGAAGTAAGATTAAATTTCAATATTCCAAGAGATGTAAGAAGTTCTGATTTACTACTTGAAATTGAAGTAGAATATGAGGATTCAAATAGAAATTTAGCTCAATTTATTGAAGAGAGAGTAATAAGACTTGATATTGAACAAAGTCAAGTTGATATTGTAAATGCATTTGCCGCTCCAAATGTGATTTCTTGTGATCAAAGTACTGATACGAGAGTTTCATTTAGAAACACAGGACTTCAAGAAGAAACTGTACAAGTCAGTGCTCAAGTAGTTGGAACTGATATTTCTTCACAAACAAGACAATACAATCTACTTAGAAATGAACAAGAAACATTTACTTATACAATCTCTGCAAGAGATTTAGAGCCTGGTTTATATGATGTAAGATTTAATGTTCAATACAGTGGAGATAATGGTCAAGGAGAAACTTCAAGAACTGTTCAATTTAGAGTTGAAAGTTGTGCAGATGAAGAAATTATTCCAATTGAACCTCCTATTATTGAACCTCCAGTTATTGTTGAGCCTCCTGAGGAACCAGAGGAGGATGGAATTAGAGCTATTCTAAATGATTTAGCAAACCCAGTTACAATTTTCTTAGGAGTTATTGCTATAATTCTCTTCTTTATGATTATTGTAATTACATTATTATTATTATAATTTCATTAATTTTTGTTAATTTATTTTTTTTAATAATTTGTTTAAGGTTTTTTTGAATTTCTTTAAACAATTAATTTTATAAGTATAAATTTCTTTACTCTAAAATAGGTTTAATTCACCAAAGTAATTATTCTAAATACAAAGTTGAGTAATGCTTAAAGAAACAATATATAAAAATGACACAAATTGAAAAAAATAAGGTAGTATCAATTCATTATACAGGAACATTAGAGGATGGAACAATTTTTGATTCAAGTGAAGGAAAAGAACCTCTTGAATTTATATTTGGAATTGGACAAATTATTCCTGGACTTGAAGAAGGCCTTGAAGGATTAAAAGTTGGAGATAAAAAAAAAGTTGAGAATATTACTCCTGATAAAGCATATGGTCCCAAATTAGATGAAGCAATGCAGGAGGTCCCAAAATCACAATTACCCGAAGATTTAGATGTTGAAGTTGGTATGCAACTTGCAGCACAAGGGCCACAAGGACCTATTCCTGTAGTGATTGCCAAAGTTAAAGAGGAAAGTGTTGTAGTTGATTTTAATCACCCATTAGCGGGAAAAACACTAACATTTGAAGTTGAAGTTACAGCTTTAAGAGATGCAGATGTAAGTGAATTAGATCATGGCCATGTTCATGGATCTGAAGAGAATCATGAAGATCATAATAATTAATTATTAATTAAATATCTTAATTTTAATCAAGCTTTACTTAAAATAAAAGATTAAAATTATAATTTCAACACAACAAATTGTTTTTATCCTAGTAAAAATAAATATTTATAAAGGATAATATCTAATTAATAACATGAATAGTTTTGAAAATTCTCAATTCTCTTCAAGGACAATTATTGGACTTGTTGAAACAGTAATTCTTGAAAATGGTAAGAATTATAAAGCTAAAATAGATACTGGAGCAGATAGTTCATCAATAGATATTAATATTGCAAAACTATTTGATGATAAACAAATTTTAACACATAAGTATGTGCGTTCAGCTCTTGGAAGACATAGAAGGCCTGTTATTTCGTTAGGATTAGAAATTAAGGGTAAGAAATGTGTCGATGATTTTACCATTTCAGATAGAAAAAATATGACATTTAAAATTTTAATTGGAAAGGATATTTTACAAAAAGAAGAATTTATTATTGACCCTCTTTTGGACCCCACATTAAAATCAAATAATAAAAAAGAAATGGAGAATAATTAATTTAATATTATTGTAAATTGAAAATGGTAGATTTAAAATTAGGTTTAATATGTATGAGTAGTGTTTCATCCCAAATGATAGTTGAAGAAGCTAAAAAACATTTTAGTCAAGTTGATTTGATTGATATTAGAAAAGTTGAAATTATGATGAATAATAAACAAACTAAAGTTCTCTATGATGGAAAAGAACTAGAAAAATACGATTGTTTATATTTAAAAAGTTCTCATAGATATGCCGAGTTGATGTATGGGCTTACTGAAATTTTTAAAGATGATACATTTATTCCTCTTCAAGCACAAGCACACTTGCTAGCGCACAATAAATTTTTAACACATTTAACATATGCTCAAAACAAAATACTTAAGATGCCTGACACGTATTATGCAGCTAAAATTTCAGAAACTAAAAATTTTTTACAAACTCTGAATTATCCTATTATTTTGAAGTTTCCAAGTGGAACACATGGAAAAGGAGTTATTTTCTCAGAGAGTTCAAAATCAGCTCGTTCAATGGTGGATGCACTAGATGTATTTAAACAACCTTTAATTGTTCAAGATTATATTAACATTGAGAGTGATATTAGAGTAATTGTTACGGGTAATAGAATAGCTGGTTCTATGAGAAGAATTGCAGCAGGAGGTGAAATTAGAGCAAATGCACATATGGGGGGAAATGCGGAGCCATATGTTGTGACAAGTCAAATTAAAGAGATGTGTCTTGAAGCTGCTAAAAAAATTGGTGCTAAAATTTGTGCAGTTGATATTATTGAGAGTGATTATGGACCATTAATTTTGGAAGTTAATACTTCTCCTGGACTCCAAAAAATTACTGAGGTAACAAAAAAAAATATAGCTGGAGAAATTGCTCAATATTTATTTGAAGAGACAAGTAAAATTAAAGAGAGTAAAGATAAAATTCAATCAAGAGATTTAATGGGCCAAGTAGGAATTGAAGAAATTGGAGAGCGTGATTTTCAAGTGGATTTAGTTATTAGAAATGGAAAAATAGTGCTTCCTGAATTCGTATCTCGAATGTCTTCATTTAGAGATGAAGAAGAAGTTACACTTAAAATAACAGATGATAAAATTGAAATTTTGAAGAATTAATTTTTATTAGAGTTATACTTATATAATAAATATAATAAATTATTTTGATATTTTCTACTCTTAGTTAACTAAACATTTATAAAAAACTTCTCTTATTGTAATAGTATATGGTTTATGAATTGATTATTTCTGAGAAGCCTCAGGCAGCTGAAAAGATTGCAACTGCTCTTGCGGATTCTAAACCTCAAAAAATTAGAGAAAAAGTTAATTATTTTCAACTCACACATAAAGGAAAAAATATAATTGTAGCTTCAGCTGTCGGACATTTGTATGGACTTGCACAAAGAGAAGGAAATACATGGAGTTACCCTCAATTTGATGTAGAATGGAGAGCAACATATGAAGGTTCAAAAGACTTAGCTTATACTAAAGACTATGTGAAAACTCTTGAAAAATTGGGAAAAGATGCAAGTGAAGTGACCGTTGCATGTGACTTTGATATTGAAGGAGAAGTAATTGGTTTAAATGTAGTAAGATTTGCTCTAAAAAGAGAAGATGCTAATAGAATGAAGTTTTCAACTTTAACCAAAGGAGATATAGTAAAAGCGTATCAAAATAAACAAAATCATTTAGAATGGGGACAAGCAAAAGCAGGAGACACGCGACACCATTTAGATTGGTTTTATGGTATGAATTTATCAAGAGCGTTTACTCAAGCACTTAAGAATGTAACAAATTCGTTTAAAGTATTGTCTACAGGAAGAGTTCAAGGACCAGCTCTACATTTTCTAGCAAATAGAGAGAGGAGAATTCTAGCATTTATTCCCGAAGAATTTAGTGAGATTTATGCACAAGGTGAGAGTAGTTCTACTAAGTTAAAAGCACAATACGAACTTCCTTATGAGATTGCAAAAGAACAAAATGAGAAGAGAATTGTTCAAAAAGCAAGTCTTGATGATGGAGAAGATGTGGAGGATGATGATGGGAGTGAGCAACAAGAGGATGGAATTACTTCAAAAATTGATAGATATAAAAGTTTTGATAAAGAATTTACTCAAAAAGTGATAGATGAAACTCAAGGAAGAAATGGAGTAATTACTTCAATTCAAGCAAAAGAATTCAAACAAAAAGTTCCTCTTCCATTTGACTTAACAACTCTTCAAATGGAGGCAAGCAACCATTTAGGTTTGAGTCCTAAAAGAACATTAGAAATTGCACAAAAATTATATGTAGAAGGAATTACTTCATATCCAAGAACTTCTTCACAAAAATTACCAAAAGAATTGAATTTAGATAAAGTTCTTGAAAAATTAGAAAAACAACCTCAATATAGAGAAAAAGTTCAACTAGTAAAACAAGTAAATTCTGCTCTAAAACCAAATGAAGGTAAAAAAGATGACCCTGCACACCCTGCAATTCATCCAACTGGAGAGATTCCTAAAAAATTAGAAGGACAAGAAGCAAAAGTGTATGATTTAATTGTGAAAAGATTTTTTGCAGTATTTGGAAAAGATGCAACAAGAGAGACTCAAACAATTACAATTACAATTAACTCACATAATTTTATTTTAAAAGGAACTCGAACCGTTGATCCTCAGTGGCATTTATTATATGAACCCTACTTAAAATTTGAAGATGTTATTTTACCAAAATTAGAGAAAGGTTCTGAGTTTGAAAATGAAAAAATTGAAAATGTATCAAAAGAAACTTCTCCTCCTAAACGGTATACCGATTCATCAATTATTAAAGAACTTGAAAAAAGAAATTTGGGAACAAAAGCAACAAGAGCTGAAATATTAGATAATTTGAAGAAGAGAGGATATATTATTGGAAAATCAATTCAAGTAACTGAACTTGGTCTTGAAATGGATAAAGTTTTAGGTGAAGAAACTCCAAAACTTGTAGATGAAGCATTAACTCGACAATTTGAAGAGGAGATGGAATTTATTAGAGAAGACAAATCGACTCCTGAGAAAGTATTAGAATCTGCAAAACAAGAATTACTCTCAATTTTAGATGATATAACTAAAAATGAGGAGAAACTAGGTCATAAACTCGCTGATGCTAGTAACATTGCAAGAGCAGTATTAGGAACTATCGGTAAATGTCCAAAGTGTGGTAATACACAAGGAGGAAAAGCAGTAATTAAAACTTCTCATAAAACTAAAAAAAAATTTGCTGCATGTGATAAGTATCCAAATTGCGATTTTATACTTTCAGTCCCACAAATGCCTATTGTGAGGGCGTTGCAACAAGATGAAGAACAAGATGATGGAAAATTATATGTATTAGCAGGAAAAAGTGAAGGTAATTTGAGAAAAATATGTATTACAGATACTCCTGAAAAAGAAGAGGAAGAACTAGGCCATAAAAAATACGAAGAAGAAGGAATGACGTGTCCTAATTGTAATGAAGGTAAGATGATTTTACGTAAGAGTTTTTATGGAGAATTTTTAGGATGTAATAATTACCCAAAATGTAAAACTATGATGAAAATAGTGCAAGGGAAAGTTGACACAACTCCAATCACTCCTGCTGCTAAAAAGAAAGCACCAGCTAAAAAGACAGCTACAAAAAAAACTACTACTAAGAAAAAAGCAACTACTAAGAAAAAAAAGGAGAATTTACTTAAATTCATTTTACTTCTCAATTAAGACATTTCTTTAAAAATTAATATTTTTATTTTAGATTAGATATTTAAGATGACTATTCCAAAAAAAGACCATAATCATTGGCATATTTTAACTTTAAGAGAAGTATTTCAAGATCTACAATCCTCCAAAGAAGGGTTGAAATCACAAGATGCTAAAGAAAGACTTCAAAGAGATGGAGAAAATAAAGTAGGGGAACAAGGAGGTTTTCAATGGAGAAAAGTTTTATTTGATAAAATTAATTCTATATTAATTTATATTTTAATTGGAGCGAGTTTTATTGCTCTTTTATCAAATGAAGTTATAGAATTTATCATTATTTTTTTAATTATTATTGTAACTGTAATTATTGGTTTTTTACAAGAGTATAGAGCAGATAAAACAGTTAATGCCTTAAATAAACTTAGTGCTAAAGAAGTAACAGTAATTAGAGGTAATAATAAACAGCAAATCCCTGCTCAAGAGTTAGTGGTTGGAGATATTGTTACAATTAAAAGAGGGGATATTATTCCAGCTGATTTGAGACTTCTTGAAGTATCGGGACTTGAAATTAATGAATCTATTATTACTGGTGAGAGTATTAATAGAATTAAGACCACTCATCATTTAACTCAAGAACATATAAGTTTAGGAGATATGTCTAATATTGCATTTAGTTCAACTCATGTTGTTGCAGGAACAGGGCTTGGAGTAGTAGTTGAAGTAGGACATAATACACAAATAGGAAGAATTTCTTCATCTATTGAAAAAATAGGTTCAAGTAAAAGCCCAATTCAAAAAAAAATTGATAAAATGAGTCAGAGACTCTCCTACATTGTTTTATCAGTTTGTGCAATTCTATTTATTATTTTACTTGCTCAAGGAAATCCTCTATATTATTCTCTTCTTCTTGTGAGTGCTTTGGCAATTGCAGGAATTCCTGAAAGTTTTCCTTTGGTATTAAGTTTAGCATTGTCTAATGGGATTAAGAAAATGAGTAAAGAAAATGCTATTGTTAAAGATATCACTTCAGTTGAAACTCTTGGAAATACAACAGTAATTTGTACGGATAAAACTGGGACACTTACTCAAAATTTGATGAGAGTAGTTGAAGTTGCTCTTCCCAGTTCAATAAAATATGAGATGAAAGGAAATAATTATGAGCCATTTAATATGTTTAATACGTATAATAAGAATAATGAACTTGTAGAAATTGAAAAAAAAAATGTTCAAATTAATGAAGAGTTTGCAAAAGCATTAGTATTATGTAATGAAGCAGAATTAGAACTTATTGATGAAAAAGAGTGGAAATTATATGGAGAACCAACTGAGGGTGCATTGCTTGCATTTGCAAAAAGTTTAGATCATGATGAATATGTACTAAGAGAAGATTTTAAACGAGTTTATATCAAACCTTTTGATCCTAAAAATAAATATATGATTTCAGTTCACAAAGATATTGATCATCCTACAAGTTTATATCATTATATGAAAGGAGCAGGGGAGATTGTATGTTCAAAAGCTGAATTTGTAAGAGTAGGAAACAGTGTTAAAAAGATTACACCTCAAATTAGAAGAGAGTTGGAAGTTCAAGTTGAAGATTTAAATTCAAAAGGACTTAGAGTAATTGGTGTTGCTACAAAAGTAATTAGTAATATTCATGATCATACTCATCATATCTCTAAAAAAAGTTTTGAAAGTGAAATGGAACATGCATTTGTTTTTGAAGGGTTTTTAGGAATTGAAGACCCAATTAGACCTGAAGTATTTGAAGCTGTTGAAGAATGTCATAATGCGGGAGTTAAAATTGTAATGATTACAGGAGATCATAAGTTAATTGCTCAAAGAATTGGGGAAAAATTACATATTTTTGACAAAGAAGAGAATCATAAAGTTTTAGAGGGGTATGAGTTGGATAATTTATCAGATGATGATTTAGATTTAATTATAGAAGATGTGAGAATTTTTGCAAGAACAAGTCCTGAACATAAACTTAGAATTATTGAATCATTTCAAAGAAAAGGACACGTGGTTGCAATGACTGGAGATGGTGTTAATGATGCTCCTGCACTTAAAAAAGCAGATATTGGAGTTGCTATGGGTCAAAATGGAACAGAAGTTGCAAGAGAAGCTTCTAATATGGTTCTTGCTGATGATAATTTTGCAACTATTGTTAAAGCAGTCAAGCAGGGAAGAACAATTTATAATAATATTAGAAGATTTATTTTTTATCTTCTTACAGGAAATTTCACAGAAGTAGCAATTATTATTATTGCAATATTAATCGGATTACCTCTACCATTAACTGCTTTAATGATTTTGTTTATTAATTTAGTGACAAGTTCTATTCCTGCAATGGCTCTAAGTATTGAACCCACACAAGATAAAGTAATGAGAGAACTCCCAAGAAGTCCACAAGAGAGATTATTTTCGAGTTATTTAATTACAAAAATTGGTGTATTAGTTCCATTTATTTTGCTTGGAGTATTAGGTTTATATGCATGGGAATTATATGTGTTAGGAACAGAACTTGAAAAAGCGATGACTATTGCATTTGCAAGTATTATTATGTTTAAGATATTTCACTCCTTTAATGCAAGAAGATTACATACAACATTATTTGATAGGGGATTCTTTGAAAATAAATCTATTTTTGCAGCTGTTATTGTATCATTTTTTTTATTACTTGCAACTATTTACTCAACACTTGGACAGGAGATTTTCCAAACAGTTCCACTTGTTATGATAGATTGGGTAATAATTACGATAATTGCATCTTCAATTATTATATTTTCAGAATTAATTAAACTCTCAATTTTAGTAGAGGTGAAAGAGCAAAATTCTCTTCAAGGGAAAAATTTGAGAATAGAGTAAATTTACTAAGATTCTTTTAAATCTTGAATATTTTTTATAAATAAAATTTAATATATCTCTTTGACTCTTCCTACTAATCCTGATTCTAATTCTACTTTTATTCCGTGAGGGTGAGTAGGAGAATTTGTTAAAATTTTCTTCACAACTCCTCTTGTTATTTCACCACTTCTCTGATGATGTTTTTGAATAATTCCGACACTAGAACCAATAGTAATTTCAACTCGAATTTGATGTGTGTTATTTTGAGTGTAATTCATAATACTAAATAAACTTTTAGTTCTTAAAAATGTTTACAAAGAAATAAATACTAATAAATATTGTGAATAATCGATATGGTACCATTTAATGTTAAAAATTTAAATAATTTAACCGATATTGGGCTAATTAAGTGGTCTAGTATCATGTTTACACTCTTTGTAATTTCGCTTTGGCCTACATTTACTAATTTGGTTGTAGGAGTCCATTGGTCTTGGTTCTTAATAATTTCTTTATTACTTGCTATAAAACCAATGGTTTCAGTTTTTAAAAAGTAAATTTTATTATGATTTTTTCGTTTTTTAAAGTTCAAATTTGATATCGTAACTATTTTTTAAATACAACTTATTTTTTTAAAGTTAATAACTTATTTAGTTCTTATGAAATACTCTTACGATACTTCTTGGCATAATATCAAAGATATCGAACATTGTCTAGAAACTTCTCTTACAAATGGTCTTGATGAAAGTCAAGTAACAAATAGACAACAACAATTTGGTCAGAATCAAATTACACCTAAAAAACCTGTCAATCCTTTTATTTTATTTTTAAATCAATTTAATCAATATTTAGTTTATATTTTACTCATTGCTTCAATAATCACATTTGTAATGGGGCATATTGTAGATAGTATTGTAATTTTTTTAGTAGTATTAATTAATTCAATTATTGGATTTGTGCAGGAATATAAAGCAATTTCGGCAGTACACTCATTATCTAAAACTTTGCATTCTAAAGCAAAAGTGATTAGGAGAGGGAAGGTTCATGAAGTTTTTACTCAAGAGCTTACTATTGGAGATATTGTCATTTTGGAGGCGGGTAGTAAAGTCCCTGCTGATGTGAGAATTATTGAAAATCATGAGCTTAGAATTAATGAATCACAACTCACAGGAGAATCAGTTCCTGCTTCAAAGGAAACAGGGGTACTAGATGAACAAGCTGTTTTAGGAGATAGAAAAAATATGGCGTTTTATCAAACAGTCGTAACATCTGGACGAGGAAAAGGGATAGTGTGTGCTATTGGAGATAATACCGAGATGGGTAAAATAAATGATTTAATTGCACATGCTCAAAATTTAGAAACTCCTCTAACTCTTAAAATTAAAGAATTTAGTAAACTTTTAATGGTGGTAATTTTAATAATTAGTATGATTATTTTCTCAATTGGGATATTTATTAGAGGAGAAGATGCTCTAACTATGTTTTTAGTGGCAGTAGCTTTAGCAGTAGCACTTATTCCAGAAGGAGTTCCTGCTGCAATTACAATTACTCTAGCAATTGGTGTGCACAGAATGGCTAAAAAGAATGCCATAATTACTAAACTCCCAGCTGTTGAAACGTTAGGAAGTACACAAATTATTTGCTCAGATAAAACAGGAACACTTACTCAAAATAAGATGACTGTTCAAAAACTCTATGATGCTCAAGGAGAAGAATTTTCAGTTAATGTAGATATATATAATAAAAATTCTGAAATTTCTCAAAAATGTAGAGAAATGATTATAGCAGGTGTGATGTGTAATGATGCACATCTTCATCACAAAAACGAAAATACGGCGATTGGAGACCCAACTGAGGGTGCATTACTTCTTGTTGCTCAAAAATATAGAGTAGATATTGATTTTGAACTTAGTCACAATCCCCGAGTATTTAGTATTCCTTTTGAGTCTAAATATAAATATATGGCAACGTTGCACAAATCAGGAGATATGTTTGTAAAAGGGGCTGCTGAGATTATTGCAAGCAGATGTTCAAATGTAAATCATACAAAATTACACGAAGTTGCTGAAGAATTTGCAAAGGAAGGTTTAAGAGTTTTAGGATTTGCTCGAAAGAAAATTCATAATGCTCATGAACATAATAAAATAACGCATAATGATATTAATGATTTAGAATTTTTAGGATTTCAAGCAATGATTGACCCACCTAGAGAAGAAGTAACTCATTCAATTCAGAATTGTTATACTGCACAAATTCAAGTGAAAATGATTACAGGAGATCATAAACTCACTGCAATGGCTATTGCTGAGAAAATCGGAATTAAAGACTCACATAAAGCAATGACTGGTATTGAAATTGAAGAAATAGGTGATGAAGAGCTTGAACAAGTAGCAAGAGAGCATAATGTGTTTGCAAGAGTATCTCCTGAAGATAAATTAAGATTAGTAAAAATTTTACAAGATAAACACACTGTAGTTGCAATGACAGGAGATGGGGTAAATGATGCTCCATCGTTAAAGCAAGCAAATATTGGAGTTGCAATGGGACTTAGTGGAACAGATGTTGCAAAAGAGAGTGCTGATATGGTGCTCTTAGATGATAATTTTTCAACTATTGAAGGAGCAGTACAAGAAGGAAGAGGAGTATATGATAATTTAGTGAAATTTTTAACATGGACACTTCCTACCAATTTAGCAGAAGGGCTTATTATTATTTTAGCAGTTCTTATTGGAAGCGTTCTACCTATTGAACCTTTACAACTACTTTGGATTAATATGGCAACAGCTATATTTTTAGGACTGATGCTCGCATTTGAACCTAAAGAGAAAGGAATTATGAATAAACCACCACATGATTCTAATGCATCATTTTTCACACCTTCTTTGTTACTTAGGATTGTTCTTGTGGGAGTAATCCTGTCAATTTTCTCATATATATTATTTATCTATACTCTCTCACTTGGATATAGTTTGGAAGTTGCTAGAACAGTTGCAATTAACATGCTTGTCTTTGGAGAATTATTTTATTTATTTAATTGTAGAAGTCTATCAACTCCTTTGGTGAAGATAAATTTCTTTAGTAATAAATTATTATTTGGAGGAGTATCTTTAATGATTATAGCTCAATTATTATTTACATATACTCCAATTATGAATTTATTATTTAGCACGGCTCCTATTGATTTATGGCACTGGGGAATGATTTTAATAGGTTCATTAGTTGTACTTATAATTATTGAATTGGAGAAACTCTTTGCAAAAACTCAAGTTTTCAAATCAATTTTTTATCAAGAGTTTAAATAAAATTTTAATCTTTAAATAGAGTTAATTAATAATGCAAATTGCTTGGGAAATTATGCTAATTCACTTCTACAGATACATAATATTTTTAAAGAAGAATATACTAAATATAATAATGAAATTAAAAGTTGAAACTGCTGATACAAACTCCTCTTCTAACGAAAAAGAAGAAACTAAAGTTAAGAGTTCAAAAGAATATTTAAATTTTAGAAATACAAGTGAAATTAAAGTTCCAAATACGCTAATTGAGAGTGTAATTGGACAGGAAAATGCTCTAGAATTAATTAAAAAAGCAGCAAAACAACGAAGACATGTGTTACTTTTAGGAGAACCCGGTACTGGTAAGTCACTACTAGGAAAAGCACTTGCAGAAATTTTATCAACAAAAGATGCTGTTGATATGCTGAGTTATCCAAATTTTAAAGATGAAAATAATCCAATTATTAAAATTACTAAAGCAGGGGATGGTAAAAAAATTGTTGATAAAACAAAAGTTCAAACTCCAATGAGCACAAAAGGTAGTTTAGGATTTATTTTAATTATTTTTTTAGTAATTACTGCTGTATGGGTGTGGTTACATAATTTATATACTAATGAAACATTACCTCCTGAAGTTTATGCTGCTTGGATTGTATCTTCATTTATTATGGGAGGATTTATTTTATTTTCAGTAATTTTATCTATGTCACTTTCAAGAAGAATGCAAATTCCTTCTCAAGATGGTGGCGGAAATCCTAAATTATTAATCGATAATTCAGAGAAAAAAATTATTTTTGAAGATGGTTCGGGGGCTCACAGTGGAGCATTGTTAGGAGATGTTCTACACGACCCTTTTCAAAGTGGCGGAATGGGAACACCCGCTCATATGAGAATTGTTCCAGGAATGATTCATAAGGCAAATGGGGGGGTGTTATTTATTGATGAAATAGCAACATTAGCTCCTGAAATGCAACAAGAGTTACTCACCGCAATTCAAGAAAAACAAATGCCAATTACAGGGCGTTCAGAACGTTCAGCTGGTGCTATGGTTCGTTCAACACCCGCACCTACTGATTTTGTATTAGTTGCCGCAGGAAATATGGACACATTAAAGCATATGCATCCTGCTATTCGTTCAAGAATTAGGGGATATGGATATGAAGTATATATGAATGAAAACATGGATGATACGCTTGAGAATAGAAAGAAAATTATTCAATTTATTGCTCAAGAAGTTAAAAGTGATGGAAAAATTCCTCACTTCTTGCCTGATGCATGTGAATTAATTGTACTTGAAGCTAAGAGAAGAGCTGATAAAGGAAAGGAACTTACAACAAGATTTAGGGATTTAGGAGGAATTATTAGAGCTGCTGGAGATATTGCAAAGGAAAAAGGAAATAGATATGTGACTGCTCAAGATACACAACAAGCATTTGATAAGATTAAAAGTATTGAGAGTCAAGTTATTACAAAATATGTAGATAATAGAAGAAATTATTCTTTAATATCAACTACTGGAAATGAAATAGGTAAAGTTAATGGTCTAGCTGTTATCGGTCAAGCCCCTCCATATGCTGGAATGGTAATGGGGATTGAAGCTGAAGTGACACCAGGTGGAAGAAAAGGAGAAATTTTCGCTACAGGTAAACTTGGAGATATTGCAAAAGAGAGTATTACAAATATTTCAGCAATTATGAAAAAATCCTTTGGAGAAGATATTAAAGATAGTAAAGATATTTATGTGCAATTTGTACAAGCGTATAATGTTGATGGAGATAGTGCAAGTATTGCTATTGCAACTGCTATATTTAGTGCTTACTTTAAAATTCCAATTAGACAATCTATTGCTATGACAGGTTCTCTTTCTATTAGAGGACAAGTACTGCCAATTGGAGGGGTGAGTGCAAAAGTTGAAGGAGCCCACCATCAAGGAATTAGAACCGTAATTATACCTCAAAATAATATGCAAGATTTGGTATTAAGTGAAGAGTTATCAAAGAGTATGACTATAATTCCTGTAAGTTATTTTGATGAAGTATTAGAGAAGATGCTTGTGTGGGATGATACAAATAAGCATATCTTAGAAGAAATAAAAAAAGCAATAAAGTAGGAGAGTAATGGAAGAGGATGAATTATTTTTTCAAAACTTTCTCACATACTTTTTCAAATGAAAGAGTTTCTCCTTTTTTATATTCCTCTTCTGCTTTTGAGCATAATTGGATTTCTTGATTATTTAATTGAGAATTCTTTACAATTTCACATACATTCATGTATAATTTTTGATTTTATAATTTATAAAACTATTTGCTAAGAATAGTAGAAATCAAATTTTTTGTACTTTTTTCTATTTCTATAAAGACAAGAATTTATAAATATTTAAGACTATAATATAGTAGATAATATGAAAAATTTAAAAAATGAAGCAACTGCTAGACTAAAAATTAATTCTTTACTTGAAAAAGCTGGTTGGAGATTGTATAATTCAGGACATAAAAAAACTAATGTTCTTGTTGAAGATAGAGTTAGTTTAAAAAAAATTGATTTTGATGAATTAGGTGAGGATTTTGAAAAAACTGCAAATGGATTTATAGATTATTTATTAGTAGATGAACAAAATAGCCCAATTTTAATTATTGAGGCAAAAAGAGAGAGTATTAATCCTTTATCAGCCCAAAATCAAGCAAAAGAATATGCATTGAGTAAAAATTGTAATTTGGTTATATTAAGTAATGGAAATATTCACTATTTATGGAATTTAGAGACAAATACTAAAGAAGCTATTTCAGAGTTTCCAAGTTTAAATGATATTGTTGAGCAGAAAGATCTCTTAAAAGAGTTTAAAGACGGGAAAACTAAATTACTTAATTATGCATATGATAAATTTTTAATTGCAGAGAGTCAAATTGAAGGTTTAATTGTAGATAAAGAATACCAAGCAAACAGGAAAGAGTATTGTAAAAAACATAACTTAATTATGCTTAGAGACTATCAAATGGAAGCTGTTAATAAGATGAGAGAAGCAATTTCTCAAGATAAAGATAGATTTTTATTTGAGATGGCTACTGGAACTGGAAAAACACTTGTTGCTGCTTCTGTCATCAAGTTTTTTTTAAAATCTAATTTTACTAAAAGAGTCTTATTTTTAGTTGATAGAATTGATTTAGAAAAACAAGCTCAATCTGATTTTAAAGAATATTTTAATGGAGATAAAAAAATTGAAATTGGAATCTATAAAGATGTAAGAGATGACTGGCATAATTGTAATATTTTAATTACAACTATTCAATCTTTAGTTAAGGATAATAGATTTAAGGAATATTTTGGTAGATTTGATTTTGGTTTGATAATTACTGATGAGGCACATAGAAGTATCTCAGGAAGTACTAATAGAGAATTATTTAATTATTTTTATTCTTATAAGTTAGGTCTTACAGCAACTCCTAAGGCTTTTTTGAAAAATATTAATGAGACAGAGTTATTATTACATAAACCTATTGAGCTTGAAGAGAGAAGAGCAAGAGATACGTATTCAATTTTTGGTTGTGAGAATTCAGAAGCTACTTTTGTATATGATTTGAAAAGAGGAATTGAGGACAATATACTTAATAAACCAATGTTAGTTGATTCTAAAACAGTTATTACAACTGAATTATTATCAAAAAAAGGAATTGAGATTAAAACTATTGATGAAGAAACGGGTGCTGAACTTTCAGATACATTTTATATGAGACATTTTGAGAAAAAGTTTTATTCTGAAAAAACTAATGTTGAAGTTTGTAAACATTTTTTAGATAATGCTAAAAGAGACCCTATTACAGGTGAGATTGGAAAGACTATCTTTTTTTGTGTTTCACAAAATCACGCCTTAAAGATTGTAGATATTTTAAATAGATTAGGTGAGCAAAAACTGGGATATCCAAAAGGCTATGATTTTGCGTATAGGATTACTTCAAATGAAGATGAGCCAAATACTAATTCTAAGTTATTTAATCATAAACATAATAAACTTAAAGGATATTCAAGAGTTAATGAAAAATATTTAAATTATAATACTTCAAGAGTAAGAATTACAGTTACTGTTTCAATGATGAGTACAGGGTATAATTGTTGTGATTTGCTAAATATTGTAATGTTTAGACCTATTTATTCTCCTGCTGAGTTTATTCAAATTAAAGGTAGAGGTACTAGGTTATTTAATTTTACTTGGAAAAATGAAGATGGTAATTTGTTAAAGCCAATTCAAAAAAAAGAACATTTTTATTTATTTGATTACTTTGGTATTTGTGATTATTTTGATAAAGAGTATGATTTTAAAAAACCTGAAAAATATATTAAGGAAAGTTTAAAAGGTGCATTAAGTGAAGGTGGAAGTATTGATTATCATAAAGGTATTTCTAATGAGGAAGATAAGATAATATCTTCATTTAAAAAGGAAATAGGATCAGAGGGTTTTATTGTTGATAGACAAGGACTTGAGGAGAGTGTTGAGAATGAAACCTCAGTTAGAGAAGAAGTAGTTGAATTGTATGAAAAAGGAGATAAAAAAGGAGCAAAAGCAGTTATTGATTCATTTTTGAAAAAGAAAGAGTTAGATTATACTTTACTTCGTTCATTATTTGGAATAAAAAGGGAAGTGAGTGTTGATGATATGTATTCATTTTTTAAATCTAGTAAAATTAAAGGAGATTCTGATTTCTTTGATGAGAAATTTGAAGAGTTTTTTGTAAAATATAGTTTTGAAGAAGATTTAAAAAGTGATTTGAAGAGATTTTTTCAGGAGTATTGTTATAATCCTAAATCTCGAGAAAGTATAAATCGTGGAGATATTTCAAGACTAGATTTTGATTTCCTTTTAACGTTTAAAAAAGTAGAGGAGTATAGAGAAGAGATTATTGATTATATTTATGATAATAACCTATATTTGTAAAAATGGTATTAGATAGTGTTGTAAAACAAAAGATAAATAATGCAAGAGATATTTTAGTTGGTAAAGTTCCAGACCCAAAAGCACAAATTGAGCAAATTACTATTGCTTTAAT
>JBLKOJ010000014.1:0-18173 GCA_047602745.1 Candidatus Woesearchaeota archaeon
TTGGAAGTGGTTTTTATTCAAAGAGGAACATTAAATATGATATCCTCCCACAAATTCCTCCTTTAATTCGTGCATTTCTAATAGGGATAATAATACATAACGGTTCTCGTAAATTTATTTGGGAATCTTTTTAAATAAGCTCTTGAATTGTACCTGACTAGATTTGTTCATCATCCATACCTAATCTTGAGCAAATAAGAGCAGGAGTTTCTTCATCAATAATATTTGTTTCTTTTCTTTTTTTAGATATTTTTCAAATGTTGATTTGGGGAACTAATAAAACTAATTAAATAAATAAACTCTTTTTAAGATATATAAATATTTTTAGAATAAAAATTATTAGTCTTGGTTTATGCTATACTTTAACATAGCAATATTTATAAATATTGCAATACTATAATATATATGAAAGAAGGTATACTAACATCTATTTTAGATTGGAATCCTTGGTTTGATGGAGAATTTCCAAAAAAACTATTAGGGTTTAAACGTGATATAGATATTGAGCAATATTTACAAACTAATGAAATTAAAATTTTAGAAGGGTCAAGAAGAGTTGGAAAATCTACATTAATGTATCAAGTTATGTATAAAGTATATAAAGAAAACAAAAACATCCTTTATTTAAATTTTGATGATGAAATATTAAGGCAATATTCACTAAGTGAGGTGTTTGAAACATTTTTAGAATACAAAGAAGTAGATTATTTATTTGTAGATGAAATTCAAAATTGTACTAATTGGGTTCATTATATTAGAAAATTGTATGATTTGAAAAAACTTAAACAAATCTGGATTACAGGCTCTAATTCAAATTTAATTAAGCAAGAATATGCATCACTTTTAACAGGAAGAAATATTACTCTTCAAATATTTTCTTTGAATTTTAACGAGTTTTTGAGATTTAAAAATTTGAAATATAATATGAAATTGCTCTCAACAGATAAAAAGATACAATTATATAAACTTTTTAAAGAGTATTATCAATTTGGAGCATTTCCAGAAGTTGCATTAAGAGAAGTAAATAAAAAAGAATTACTTATTAATTATTTTGAAGATTTTTTATTTAAAGATATTGTTTCAAGGTATAATGTAAATTCAATTAAATTAAAAGAATTGAGTTTATATTTAAGTTCTAATTCATCAAAATATATTAGTTATAGAAATTTAGCAAAGGTACTAGAACTTAATTATAATTCTATTGTTGATTATATTTCATATTATTTAGAAGTATATTTGTTTGATATGCTATATAAATATGATATATCTGTAAAAAAGCAAATATCTAATGATAGAAAAGTATATTCTCTTGATACAGGAATTTCAAATTCAGTCTCCTTTAAATTTAGTGAAGATAGAGGAAGAATCTTAGAAAATATAGTATTTATTGAACTTAAAAGAAGAGGATTAGAAGTGTATTATCATAAAGAGAAAAAAGAGTGTGATTTTATAATAAAAGGTGGTCTTAATATTGATCAAGCTATTCAAGTAACTACATCCTTAGAAGATATAGATACAAGAAAACGAGAACTTGCGGGTTTAGTTGATGCGTGCAGAACTTATAATTTAAAAAGAGGATTAATTCTTACTCAAGATGAAGAATATGAATTGGAAGAGGAAGGAGTTTCAATTCAAGTTTTACCATTATGGAAATGGTTATTATTGGAACAATAAAAGGCGACCAAGAATTTACGAAGTAAATTGTTGAGTATGGTTATTGAGTGAAATATATTAAATTAAATTTGAAATCCTCCTACAAATTCCTCCTCTAATTCGTGCATTTCTGACAGGGATAATAATACATAAGGGTTCTTTTAAAGTAAGTTTGGAATCTTTTTCAATGAGTTCCTGAATTGTATTGTATTAGTTTTAGTTTAAATAGATGAAAATTAACTTTCAAAATTGTCTGTTATAAACGACATATTTATAAATATAATTGTCTTATATAAACTATGAAAGAGATTATTAAGAAAATTATACTTGAAAATCAAAATCTCAATATTACTACTAAAGCTAGAGATTTTAAATTTCCTCAAACTCAAAAAATTGTGACATTAATTGGCTCAAGAAGAGTTGGAAAATCATATATATTATTTAATAAAATGAATGAACTTAAAAGTCAAGGGATGCAAGATAAAATTTTATATATTAATTTTGAAGATGAAAGATTATATTCTATTAAGCTTGAACAATTACAACTAATAATTGATTCCTACTTTGAGTTATTTCCTCATAATTTACATAAAGAGATATTTATATTTTTTGATGAAATTCAAAATATTCCTAATTGGGAACTTTTTATAAGAAGATTATATGATTCTAAAAAATATACTTTATTTTTAACCGGTTCATCTTCTAAATTACTCTCTAAAGAAATTGCAACAAGTTTAAGAGGAAGAACATTAAGTTTTACTATATTTCCTCTCTCATTTAAAGAATTTTTAAATTTTAAAGGTGTAGAGTTGGATAGGAATTATCTTTACTCAGACTCTGTGTATAGTATAAAAAATTATTTTAATGAATATATAAGATTTGGTGGTTTTCCTGAAATATTAGAAGAAGATTTGAAGTTTGAAGTATTACAATCATATTTAGATTTAACGATATATAAAGATTTAATTGAAAGATATAAAATTAGAAATATTACACTATTAAAATCTCTATTATTTTTTTTATTAAGTAATGTATCAAAAGAATTTTCTATAAATTCATATTATAATTCCATTAAAAATGAATTAAGTGTGAGTAGAGAGACTATAATGGAGTATAATTCGTATTTAGAAGATATTAATGTTATTCATTTTTTATATAAATTTGATTTTTCATTAAAAAAGCAGCACTCCTCTTTGAGAAAAGTATATTCTCTTGATACAGGAATTTCAAACTCAGTCTCATTTAAATTTAGTGAAGATAGAGGAAGATTACTTGAAAATATAGTATTTATTGAACTTAAAAGAAGAAGATTAGAAGTGTATTATCATAAAGAGAAAAAAGAGTGTGATTTTATAATAAAAGATGGTCTTAATATTAATCAAGCTATTCAAGTAACTACATCCTTAGAAGATATAGATACAAGAAAACGAGAACTTGCAGGTTTAGTTGATGCGTGCAGAACTTATAATTTAAAAAGAGGATTAATTCTTACTCAAGATGAAGAATATGAATTGGAAGAGGAAGGAGTTTCAATTCAAGTTTTACCATTATGGAAATGGTTATTATTGGAACAATAAAAGGCGACCAAGAATTTACGAAGTAAATTGTTGAGTATGGTTATTGAGTGAAATATATTAAATTAAATTTGAAATCCTCTTACAAATTCCTCCTCTAATTCGTGCATTTCTGAGGGGATAATAATGCATAAGGGTTCTTTTAAAGTAAGTCTAGAATCCTTTTCAATAAGTTCTTGCATAGTTCCAAATAAAATTTTTTCATCGTCCATTCCTAATCTTGAACAAATTAATGCAGGAGTTTCTTCATCAATAATGTTTGCTTCTTTTTCTTCAATTTCTTCATTTTCAAGCATAAGTTTTGGAATATCGAGTAAAAATTGTAGAGCTTTGTGCGCTGGTAAATATTTGTCATGTCCTTTGTATGCGATATCACTGCTAGGATTTAAATCAAGCAAAAATAAGGAGTGAGCTCCTATATTCATATTATCATAGAGTTGTAAATATGGAGTTCGAGGCATAAATTTATCATTAAAAAATGGAATTGAAGTAACTTTACCAAATTTGTACCATTGTAATCCAGTTTTTGTAATTAAATTAGCTATTGATATGTTGTGATATAATGTTGTTTTCACATTCATCTCTTTTGCTCGTAGTAGTAAATCGGTGTGAGTTGTTGCAACTAAAATATCTCCAATAATTAATAGTGTAATATCTTGGTCTTTTGCAGGTTTAAGTAGGAGTTCTTCTACTCTACTTTCAATATCTTCTCTCACACAAGGTGTGATTGTAGTATCTAAATATTGTTCTAGTTCTTCAAATGAGTGTTGGTAAAAATTAGTGTAATGTTCAATATATACTTTCTCACTTTGTGAGATACTTTCTTTCATTTCTTGAGTTATATGTTCTTTTTTAGTTCCAATTCCTATAATATGTAACATTTCTATTTAAGAGATTCAAAGAATTTTTATAAATGTAGGTATAATTACTTTGATATCTTATTATCTTTCTCATATTTTTCATCAGTTTTTACCATGATATAGGTAACTATTGCTGTAAAAATTGCAAGTGAACACATTGTTGAGATTATATATAAAGAAGAGTGATTAAATAATGTTGAGAGTATAAATGAAGATGGAACTGTTAGAATGTAACTTATTGACATTAAGAAGAAGAGTCTTCGTTTAAGAGGGTTTTGTTCATATAATGTTCCAATAATTGAAAATAGTAATCCTAAAAATAATGTTGGAATGTAATAATACACAGACCATGTAAAAAATATTATATTGTTGGCAATTAAATTTCCGTACTTGATGAAACAATAATCAATTGAAAGAGGTACAAATACTTGGGGAGTAAATAGTGCATATACGATGTAGAAGAGAGGAATTGTATACAAAATAGGTGTATATTTAATGGAGTTTGTTTTAATTTTTTCAAGAAAAACTAGTGCTGTAATTGGTATGAGTGATGTTACTGTGAATGCAAAGAGATTTGCAAGGGTGCTTTGAGTAAAGATAATGAGAACTTCTCCTAATTGATATAGAGCTAAAAAGAGAACTAAAAAGAATGCTGGAATTTTAATTTTGGAGTTTGATTTTAAAATTAAGTAGCAAAGACTAATTTCAATTAAAAAAATAATCAACGGCCTTATATTGTAGAGAGTTTGAAGTAGCTCCATATGAAAATATCAAAAGTATATACTTTATATATTTTAAGTAGTTTTTTAAACTACTTGTTTTTAGAATTATTAGATATGGCTGAGTTGATTAATTCTAAAGAAGAAATAGTTCTTAAAGATATGAGAGTTGCGAGATCAGGATTGAGTTTAGCGTATGGGTTAATGTTTGCATCTAAAAAAAAAGTTCAAAGAGGGATGTGCCTAGTGTTCCCTCGTCAAGATGTTCAATATGGAGCTGCAATTACGATGTGGTTTTGTTTTATGTCTTATGAGATTTTGTGTATTAATTCAAATTTTAAAGTAGTTGATAAGGTGATACTAAGACCTTTTAAAACAACATATATTCCAAAAGATAAGTGTAGGTATGTAATTGAGAGTGTACCTGGAACATTTAAGAGTATTAAAGAGGGGGATAGAGTGAGAATTAAATTTTAAATATTGAATAAATAAAATTGTAGGTAAATTTATAAAGGATTTATTTTTGAATTTTTTTATGAGAGAAAATATTAGTAAATGTGTATTTCCTGCTGCAGGATATGGAACAAGATTTTTACCAGCTACAAAAGCAATTCCAAAAGAGATGCTTCCAATTGTAGATACTCCTTTAATTGAATATGGAGTTAGAGAAGCTAAAGAAGCGGGTTTAAATGATATTGTAATTGTAACAGGAAGAGGTAAGAGTGCTATTGAAAATCATTTTGATAGGAGTTTTGAGCTGGAGAGTCAATTAAGAGGAACTTCTAAAGAAGCGTTACTTAACCCAATTAATAGTTTAATTGAAGATTGTAATTTTGGATATACTCGCCAAGGTGAGATGAAAGGATTAGGCCATGCTGTATTACAATCAAGACATTTAGTGGGGGATGTTCCTTTTGGTGTTGTTTTAGCTGATGATTTTTGTGTTAATTCTTCAGGAAAAGGTGTTATGGGTCAGTTAAGAGATGCTTATGAAGAAACAGGTAAGAGTGTGATTGCGCTTATGCAAGTTCCAAGAGAAGATGTTTCAAAATATGGGGTTATTACTCCTTCTTCTTCTTCTTCTCTTGAGGGGAGATTGATTGATGTGAGTGATATGGTTGAAAAACCTGATTCTAAAAACGCTCCTTCTAATTATGCTGTTATTGGTAGATATATTTTAACTCCTGAAATTTTTGATATTTTAAAACAAACTCCAGCAGGTAAGGGTGGGGAAATTCAGTTAACTGATGCTCTAAAAGTTCAAGCTCAAGAAGGGAATTTATTGGGATTAGAGTTTGAGGGAAGAAGATTTGATTGTGGTTCTATTAATGGGTATGTAGATGCAACTAATTTTGAATATCAGAGAAGATTTTAAAGATACATTTTCAAAGAGATATGTTATTTTTTAATAGATTTAAATCTCATATTTGTAATAACTTGGCTATATGTTAATTTGTAGCAAAAATGGGGAAAATTTTGATTAGAAATTCAAAATAATAGTCCACAGCATTAATATTTTTTGTGGACTATTTCATTTCTTCTCTCTACAATTCTATCAAATATATAATCTGATAAACCTAATTTATCTTTTCCAAATGCGAAATTATTTAAGAGTATACAATGCTTTTCGTGTTCTTGAGATTTAAAATTGATTGGAGGTAAACCTTCTCTTATTAAAAGCCAATTTAATAACATTCTTGAAGTTCTACCATTTCCATCAACAAATGGGTGAATTGCAACAAATGCACTGTAAAATCTTACAATGGAATCATGGGGTTTTTTCTCATACTCTTGGTGAAATATGTATAATGTTTCTTTGAGAAGTTTTTTTGTAGATAATCCACCTGAAGGACAAATATAGGGATTTCCAAGCATTCGTACATCTTCTCCTTTTTTTCTAATTCTCCCTTCATTGTTAGGGTCTAAAAGAGCATTTTTTGTTATCAATTCATGGACTTTTTGTATAAATTTCATATCTAAATTTGATGTATATTCTTGTATGTATTCAAATGCTTTTACGGTATTTTCAATTTCAAATACTTCTCTTTTTTTATGTGTTTTATCAATTATTCCTTTTGTAAGAAGTAGTTCAGTTTCTTTAAGTGTAAATGTATTCCCTTCAGCTCTATTAGTATCATACACATGTTCAATTAAAAATTGTTCTTCTATTTTAAATTTTAAATCTAAATTTGTATTTTTTTTCCATGAAGCGTATATTTTCTTGATATGTTCAATCTTTTTAATATCTTCTTTTGTGTAAAGTATGGTATTGTCCCAGAATATTTCATGTTTAAAGTCCGTTAAATTTTCAGGACTTGTTTTATAGAGTAATTTTGTAAAATTTTCTTTATTCTCTTTAATGAGTTGCTTTTCTTCTTTAGGTGTAAACTCTCTTGAAGATGAAGCTATTGGTTGTCTAATTTTTTTAAATTTATTATTTGGAAGTCTAACTGTTTTAGCAAGGTAGTAATGTATTCTTCTCCCTCTTTTTTGTTTTTCCAAATAGACCATATTAAAATATAGTCCACAATATTTATAAACTTTGTGGACTATATTACAGCTTCTAAATACCTTTTGTATTTGAGAGAATAAAAATTAAATTTATATATTTTTAAATTATATTTGTATTATGGACAGAAGTTTTACTGCAATTATTGAACAAGATGAAGATGGAATTTATGTGGGAAGAGTTCCTGAACTTAGGGGTTGTGTAACTCAAGGTGATTCATTGGATGAGCTTTTAGTTAATTTAAAAGATGCAATACATTTGTACTTAGAAGTTAGTTGTTGAAAAGTTAATTTTTTAATTATTAAAGTTGTATAGTTATGTGAGTAAATTAAAATGAAGCCAAAAAATAGAAAATATTATTTAAAAGAGAGTTTTATTGAAGATTTAAAAATACAGCAGAATGAGGAAGCAAAACTATTATTATCAGTTGAGGAGCTGGAGAGTTACTTAGAAAATTTAGATCAAAGAGTAGCAGAATTTGAAAAGCGAGATGATTACACTTCTAGGAGTGTTGATGAATTGAAAAAAAACTTAGGGATTAAATCTAATGTTAGAAATTAGGTAGTTAGTATATGTTATATTATTTAATTATTTATAAAGAGTGTGTGTTAAGTTTATAAATTTTTAAATTCCTATTACTTATATGGAACTATCTAATAAAGAATTATATCAAAAAATTTCTTCTTTAAAGTTGGAATTTCAAGAGATTAGTTGGAATTTCAAGAGATTAGAGAATTTTTCAATGAAAAGGAATCAAATTTAACTCAGTGGGCTAAAGAGGAACTTAACAATAGTAGAAATGAAGGGGAATATTTCTCACTAGATGATATTTAAACTCTTCTCGTTCAAATCTCGAATTATTTAATTGTAATTTAATTTATTCTATTTAACTTATAAGTTAAGTTTATAAATTTCTAATTCATATTTCATGTATGATTGAAGATAAAACTATTGTAATCTCAGAGAATGAATATAATGATATGTTAGATTATATGCAAAGACTTCAAGAAACGGTTGATGTATTGAGTAATTCTAAAACTGTTTCTAAATTAAATAATGCAATTAGTAGAATTGAATCTGGAGAGTTTTTAACAAAAGAAGAATTGTTAAAAGATGTATAAATTAATTTTTGATAAAAACTTTAAGAAGGACATTGATAAATTGGATGGTTCTGTCAAATCTAGGATTTTAAGTAAAGTATTTGAATTAGAATATTTTCCAGAGTTGGGAAAACATCTTTTAGGTGTTGATTTGTGGAGTTTGAGGATTGGAAAATTTAGAGTTTTGTATAAAATTAAAGGCAAGGAATTGGAAATTTTAGTTTTAACTTTAGAACATAGGAAAAAAGTTTATAGGGATTTTAATTAGGGCATATTAAATGTATTAATAATCTTATTTAGAATTAAATGGGTGCGGTATCCTAAGATGCGAAACAATTTGTTTCACAAATTCTTAGCATCCCAAAATCTTCGATTTTGTAGGATTTAAACTCTGTTCGTTCAAATCTCAAGAATCTTGCTTTAGAATTAAAATAGTGCGGTATCCGAGATTTGAACTCGGGACCTCAGGCTTTCTTAGTAAAAAGCTAAATCAGGACATCAAAGGAAGTAAAACTGAGGCGTTCTACTTATAAGACCTGCGCTCTAACCAGGCTGAGCTAAAACCGCATATAACTATAAATATATACGTTTAAAATTTAAGTAGTGCAATGACCGGGATTCGAACCCGGATAACCAGCTTGGCAAGCTGGTGTCATAGCCCTTAGACCATCACTGCTCCTAATTGATTTGATGTATATTTGTTTAAAAAGATTGCGGTATTTTTTCCATAATCTTTATAAATTATTAATTTTTTACAATGTATTAACCCTAAAGTGTAAGGGGTACTGTTTGAATATCAATTTTTTTAAAGTAAAAATTGAAATTGATAGCAGTTATAATTATGCCTACATAGTAGTACATAATGTTTTTATGTAGTATAGTAGTATAGTTATATGTTAGTTACTTACACTAATTTGCGTTACTTAAATATAGGTAAAAAAATGAAATTTAGAAAAGCGACAAAAAAAATCGTAGCAGTTGCTAGTGCGGCAGCTTTAGTGAGTTCAGGTGCATTTGCAGTACCGAACTACCCAATGAACTTTGTTCAAAATGATGTATTGACTGCAAATGTAGTTGTTGGTTCAGACGCAGCAGCTTCAGACATGACGGCAGCTCAAACAATAGTAGATGAATTAAACTCCATGGCTGATGGTGGAACTGATATGGTTACAATTACATACAGAGAAGCAGGAGCAGGAGGAGAATCAGTACCAATTAGAGATGCTGGAACAGTTGTTAAGTTAGGATCTGACTTAGGACAAGTTAAAACTACTGACTTTAATGATAGAGATTTGAGTATTTTAAGAGATGAAACTCTAAGAGTTGGAAATAGAAATAGAGATTACACTCAATCAATTGATATTCACAACGGAAGTTTTGAACATACTTTAAGAGATAGATTAGAGGATGAAATGTCACAGAAAATCTATTTGCCAAGAAATGTTGACTTGATGAGTTATACATTAGATTTTAATACAGAAATTACAAATACGAGTTTTGATACTGATGTTTTGCAAGGTGAAGAAATTGTAATTTTAGGAAATACATATACAATTGCAGAAGCTGATTGGAATAATGGAAGACCTAGTATGAAATTGCTTGGTGGAGCTAATAAAATTGCTTTAGGAGAAGGACAGTCAACTTCAGTAACAGTTGATGGGACTAATTATGAAATTAGAGTTAATAACGTAGATACTCAATCTGAAAGGGTATTGTTAGAAGTTAATGGTCAAGTTAGAACAATTAATGAATTTGCAAGTGATGAAATTGCAGGTGTTAATATTGTAGTTACAAACTTAGTAGGTGCTACAGGTAGAGATATTGTAGGTTACGCTGAAATTGTAGTTGGTGGAGACGAAATTATCATTGAACATGATCAAGAAGTTGAATTAAATGACGAGAGGATCTCAAGAGAAATTCCAGATTATTATGTTGAAACTGAATTTGATGTTGCAGGAGGAACTGTTAATGGAATGACTTTCAAGTACCAATGGAGAGGAACAAATGGGGTTATTATAAGAGCAGGAGAATCTTATGAAGATCAGTTATTCAATGCATTTGGAATTATGTTTGAAGGAACAAACGATGTTGAGTATACTGAAACTAGATTAGTTGCAGGAAGAGATACACTTTCTGTTGAAACTGTACTAGTTGATGGAACTGTATTTAATAGAGATATTGCATTTGCTGAAGAGTATGATGTAGGTCCAGGAACAAGTGCTGCAATGAGATTGATTGGAGATAGTAGAGATGTACCAATGTTACTACAAACAGTTAATTTCTCATCATCATCGGGGACTGTAGAAAATGTTTCAGGAGATGTTGGTTCTTTAGATGCTATATATAATGTAAGTGTGAATGGTAATCTTATCTTTGCAGGGGAAGGAACTGATGTGGAAAGATTGTTCTACTTAGGTAGTGGTTTGCCGAATGCAACACATAGTACTCAACCTGTAAGTGGAATTAGAGCTGATGTTGTAGATTTAGGATTACAATTCTTAGCTGAAAGAGATGAAGATTTACAATACTTATACACAATTACTGGTTTCTCCAGAGATTCAGCTAATATTGCAGATGATGAATATACTATTTTAGATCAAAACAATAGAGGGGCTTCAAGTCAAAGATTTGCTGCGGGTAATGAATCAGATAGTGAATCAATTACAGGAAGATTACCAAGAGTTGATAACTTTGAAGCATTTAGAAGTTCAAATACTGATGAAACAGTAATTAGAAAAATTGGATTTGATGACGCAGCTGGAACATTATCACTTGAAAGAGAGGGAAGATTAAATATTAGTGAATTAGCAAACTCTAATTTAGCTGATGGAACTTCAAGAATCTATTTCATGTATGATGTAGGGGATTTAAGAATTGATGAAGATGAAGATGCAGGAATATTTGTATTCGAAGCTGGATGGGATACTTCCGATGATAATGTAGAAATTAGATTATTGCCAAATGATGATGATGGGAATATTGTAGATACTCCTCCAGGAGCAAAAGCATACGTTTCAACTTCAAATAGAGATGTGTTTCAAAGAGTAGATGCTTACGGTACTATTGTACAATATGATAATGATAGAAGAGATGAAGTTATTATTGTGAAACCTAATAGACAGTTAGAAGCTAATGTAGTTTTAACAACTGGTACTATGGGTGCTCTAAGGGAAGAAACTGTTTCCGCATCACAAGCTGAAGCAAGAGTTGCTGAATTAGAGGCTCAAGGTGCAACTATCGTTGGACAATCAACTCAAGCAGGACAATCTGTAACTGTTAATGTTGCTGCTCCTCTAACTGATTTAGAGTTAACTGATGAAATTGTTGATGCTGGAAACCACATTGTTGTTGGTGGACCTGCTGTTAACGCAGCTGCAAGACTATTCTTAGGAATTGATGAATATGACGTTAACAATCCTGAAGATGTTGCTCAAGCTGGTGTAAACCCAGGTGAATTCGTACATAGATACTTCGAAGATTTAAACTCCGTTGTTGTTTATGGTTACTCAGCTGAAGATACAACAGCTGCTGTAAGAGAATTAAACCAAGGAAGTGCAAACTTCGAATAGATAAGTTATAATTTTTAACTTATTTTTTTAAACATAACAAAAACTTAACACTATTTTCTTATTACTTCCTAACAACTTAAACAAATTCTACAACTAATTTACTCACTTCTCCAATAAGAAAAAACTATTTAAATATAGAAATACTAAATCTAATATTAAATTTAAAAAAGAAACTAAAAAAGAGAAAATTCAAAGATTGTAGAAAATTTCAGAAAATGGAAAGTTTAAAGATTGGGATGAAGTTAAAAAAGAATTAGGACTTTAAAATATTATTTGAACTCATACACATTCTCTCTTTTACCAATTTTTATTATTTCGATAATACAACTATTTTTATTAATTGAATAGATAATTTTATAACTTCCAATTCTAACTCGAAGCATATTTTCAAAATTAATTAGTTTCTTAAATGGAATTTTAAATGGATCATTAGCAAGTTGAGTAAGTACTTTTTTAATTCTTTTTTGTGTGGGTTGAGATAATTTTGAGTATTGACTTAATGCACTCTTTCTAAAATAAATTTCAAACATTTTACAATTCAAATTTAACTAGTTCGTCTTCACTGAGAATTTTTTTAATTTCTTTTTCTTCAAATTCATCTAATTTCTCATATCCTCTAAAATTAAGGAATTGATTATTTGAAGAAAATTCCTCTTGGACAAGTTCTTTAACTAATTCTCTTAATTGATTTTTAGAAACTGTAATTTTATCATTCATATAATAATTATATTTTACAAATTTATAAATTTAAGTTTTAACTCAAATGCTCCACTTCAAAAATAAGAAAAAACTATTTGAATTTCAAAATACTACACAACTTATGAAACTTAAAAAAGATATGGGAGAATCAAAGATTCTTAGTACTCAAAATTCAATTGAAAGATTGTGGGAAATTAGAAGGGAAGAAGAATTTTCAGACTTAGAAGTTGTTAGAAAAAGATTAAATATTTGAAGAGACAATCTTAAATTTAATAAATTCTATCTTCTCTCAAGTCTTGAATTGAATTAAAAATTTGAGATTTTGCATCTTTTTCAATTTTTTTAAGCCTAAGATAGTTTTCAAATTCTTCTCTTGAGATTAAGATTTTACTTTTCATAACTTTAATAAAATAAAAAGATATTTAAACTTTGAGAACTTATATGGAATATGAAACAAATAGTTAAAATTAAATCTAAAAATTCAAAACAAGAATTAATAGAAGAATTATGGAATATTTCTAAAAATGGTTCATTTAGAACATATGAAGAATTTAGAAAAAAAATCCATTAAAATAGTTGAAAATTGGTATATGCAATAACCATTGAAAAAAATGCAGAAAAATTTCTTTTAAAGTTAGATAATTCAGTTCAAAAAGAATTAGATAATATTATACAAAATCATCTCTGACACAGACCTTTCTCAACTAATAAGAAGCATATCTTAGCATCAAAAGGGGATGTTTTACTTTGTGAATTAGCATATAAAAAATATCGAATCTATTATGAATATAAAGATGGATTAATACTTATTTCAAATATTCAATATGATGGTGTTATTAATATATTAAAAGGGTCTTCAAATCAGAAATCGGGAAGTTCCAAAAATTACTCAAATCAAAGAGAGTTGATAAAAGTTTTAAAAAAAGAATTTAATAAAAAATTCTCAAATAAATAAGTCTCAAGTTTCTTATAATTTAATAACTTCTTCCAACTAATTTACTCACTTCAAGAGTAGAGAAAAACTATTTAAATTTACAAATATTAATAGGAATATGCAATCAGATATAATTAAACAATTACAAAAAGAAAATGAATCTTTAAAGAGAACTTGTGAAATTTTAAGTGATTCTCAAACAATGAATGATATTCAACAATCTCTTAAAGAAATTCGTAATGGAGATTTTATTACTTTAAATGAATTATAAAAATGTATTCAATTATTATTTCTAAAACTTTTAAGAAAAAATTTGATAAGTTACCTAACCAAATTCAAAATAGGGCAAAAAAGTTACTTCATAAATTAGAACTTGAATTAATAGGAGAACCTTTAGTTGGAGATTTAAAAGGATTATATAGTATTCATTTCGAGAAAAATAAGTATCGTATAATTTACTCAAAGCAAAATAATAATATACAAATATTATTATTGGACATTGGAAAGAGAAATGATTCATTTTATGATACATTTAGAAAAAATAGAAAAAATTTTTAATCAAAATAAGAAATTAATACAATTATATTAATAACTTCTTCCAATTTAATTTACTCACTTCAAGAGTAGAGAAAAACTATTTAAATTTCAAAATATTACACAACTTATGAAACTTAAAAGGGATGTAGAACAATCAAAGATTATCACTAAAAATTCAAAGAATTCTAAGGAAACTAAAAAAGAGAAATATCGGGATGAAGTTAAAAATAGCTATTAGTATAAAAATATTTAAAGTAACTGTTGAAGACAAAGTTATTAAGTTCTTAAAAATTAACTATTTAAATTTCACTTAATATTTTTTTCGTTTTAGCACTTTTAACTAATTCTTTAAGTCCAATGGTTCCATCAATTGAAACTACAATACAATTATATGTAAATTGAGTAGGTAAAACTTGAATTTTTTCCTCTATTTGTTTTCTTATTTTTTCCTCCTCCACATTTTTTTTAAACTTACACTCAATAACGTCTAATTTTTTATTATCAATTTTACCAATAAAATCAATCTCAACTCCTTTTCTATAATATGGTTTTAATTCCATATAATTTTTGAAAAGAATTTTCTCACATGTAATCTCAAAAAGTTTTCCCATAATTTGAGGAATTACATTCTTTAATAAATGATGTTGAACGTTTATATTTTCTAAATTACTCTTAAAT
This sequence comes from Candidatus Woesearchaeota archaeon, assembly GCA_047602745.1. Classification (GTDB taxonomy): domain Archaea; phylum Nanobdellota; class Nanobdellia; order Woesearchaeales; family UBA583; genus UBA583. The sequence continues at coordinate 14,833 of JBLKOJ010000014.1, forward strand.
TCTTCAAAAATTGCAAACCAGCTGTTTACAAAAGGATCTAAATTTTGATACATAGACTTTTTAGAATTTTCTTTATCAAAAAAAGATTTTTTAGAAGTTATAAATCCTAAATTTTCCAATACAGTAATATATTTTGAAAGTAAACTTTTATCTAAAAGAGTTTTTTCGTGAATTTCTTTTAACGTATTTTTACCTAAAGAAATTGATTTCATAATTGAATAATAATTTGAAATCTCTTTAAACTCACTTTTTAATAAAAATGAAATCTCATCTTTAAAAAATGAAGTAGGACTAAAATATAGCTCTTTAATATTCTCTTCAAAAGTTAATTTTTGATTAATTTTCTCAAGATAGTATGGAACTCCTCCAAACAAATTATAAAATTTAAATATTGTTTCTAAATCTTTAATCTCTTTTAAAAATTCAATACTTTCACAAATTGAAAATTCTTGGAGTTGAATACTTAATGTTCTTCTGCCGTATAAAGCAGATTGATATGAGAGTAAATCTGACATAATTTTTCTAGAAGACCCACATAGAACAAGTTTCAATAAATTATCATTAAAATATTCATCGTAAATAATTTGAAATTGAGAAATTATACTTTTATTTTTTTCCACTAAATATGAAAATTCATCAAATGTAATGATAAAATTTTTAGGCAGAGTTTTATGAATTAATTTAAAATATTCGATAAATGATGTAGCTTCTATAGCTGATAGCACAGGATTATTTAGAGTTTGAGATAATTCTTTTGAAAACCTTTTGACATTTAATTCTACTGATTCTTCATTTAATAAAAAGTACATCGAATTAGTATTTGATTTAAGAGATTCTTTGATTAAAAATGTTTTTCCAAGTCTTCTTCTCCCATATATTATGATAAGTTCTTTTGACTGAGACTGATATTTTTTTTGTAAGGCATTCAATTCCTCAATTCTTCCAATAAATTTCATACTTAGTTTAAGAATCTAATATTTATAAATTTTGTGGAGTATAAAGTATAATACTTGAATCTCTACATAATTACTTGTTTTTATTTCTCCCTCTCTTCTCCACTTCCTCTAAACGTGTAAATATTTCATCTACTTGGGAATTATCATTAAATTCTCTTCTATAAACTTCTAATAATGAATCTTTATGTAGATATAGTTTAGGGTAATCATTTCTTAAAAATATAAAAAAAACGTTTAAATCTACTGCTCTTTCTTCTCTATCTATTGAATATTCACTTAAACCAAAATCAATAATAAATATTTCTTTATCATTACTTACAATTAGATTTAATGGAGTTAAATCTCCATGAACAATACCTAACTTGTGCATTTTAGCAATTTGAATCATAGCAGAAGACAAATTTGTAATATTCATCTCTTCCACAATACATTTTCCTTTAATATACTGCATTTTAAAACTACATTCATTTAAATCTAGCTCACTTACTTTTGGGACTAAAAGGCCTTTAGAATATAATTTATCCAATACCTTAAATTCTCGTTTTGTTCTTTTTTTTCTAATTTTCAAATCTAATGTAGGGTGTCTATATTCTTGAATAGTTCTTACTTTTTTAAGAGTATTTTCATTAACAACAAGAATTTGAGCTTCAGCTCCATATGATAATAGTTTCATATAATAATAAACTCTTTCATATTTTTATATTTTATTACTTTTATAAATATTACAATTATTTAAAAAAATACTTCATTTGTATTATTCATATGACTAAATATTGTATTATAAATTTAAAAGCATATGAAGAAGTGTTTAATGAACATTTAGAAGAGTTCATTGAGATTGTAGAAGAATGCTCAAAAAGAGCAAGAGAATTAGATGTTGAACTAATTTTATGTGTAAACTCATACGATTTAAAAGAAGCAGTTCAACTATCTCAAGGAGAAATTCAAATATTTGCACAACACATCTCCCCAATTCCATTTGGTTCAGGAACAGGGCATTTACCAGCAGTTGCTTCAATTAGACTTGGAGCATTGGGCTCATTAATTTCACATAGTGAGCACTATCTTTCACTTGAAGAAACTATTGATACAACAATTCATGCACAAGAATTACACTTAACAACTTGTATTTGTGTTAGAGACAACCAAAGGCTTGAAAAATTAAAATCTCACAATATTGCAGGTCTTGTAGCACTTGAACCTCCTGAATTAATAGGAGGAGATGTTTCTGTAACTTCAGCAAGTCCAAGTATTATTCAAGACGCAGTAAGAATTATTGAGAATTCTCAAATTGAACTATTAGTTGGTGCTGGGATTAAATCTAGAGAGGATGTATCAAAAGCAATAGAATTTGGTGCTAGTGGAATTCTAGTTGCAAGTGGAGTAATTAAAGTTGAGGATAAAAAAGCTGCAATTTTAGATTTAATTGAAGGATTTAATATTGAAAATTAGTTTTTAACTATATTTTATTTTTATATTTTTAAAAGTGATTCATAAACTGCCAATTCTACATAAATATTTCTAACTCAAAATTATAACAACTTAAATTTAACTTTAACATCAAATATAACAACTTAAAATTTGAAGAGTAATAATAATATGGAAGTAAAGTTTAATTAATTAAAAAGTATACTTATTGATAAAAAGATATATTTTTAAGGATATAGTTTAGTAACTCTTCCAGTCATTGCTCCTGGCAAGTAGAATTCTACTCCTAGACTTAGTCCATCTCTTGGAGTAAATCTTAATGAACCTTGATCTCTTTCAGTCATATTAAATTTAGTTGTGAACTCTACAGTTACCACATCTCTTCCTGTAATGTATCCATTCATAACAGGTTCACCTCCATTAGTTAAATAGGTGATTCCAAATTCCTCTTCAGAATAGTTTCCATCTCCACTGAAAGTAAGTATTTGACTTCCGTGTCGAGTAAATAGTTGGATTGTTAAATCTTCAAGTTTGATATCCTCAATTTGAGTCCCAACTCTAATATTAGCTGAAATATTATCAACTCCTCCTGTAACTTGTGCATTACTAGTGTCAAACACATAAACTGAATCTATTCTTACAAATGTTACTAATTGTGCTTGAGTTTGAGCAGCTATTGCTAATGACTTAGATTGAAGTTCATTTCCTGTTTGAATAATTACTCCAGCTGCAACGGCTGCTACTAAGATTAGCGCAATAAATATGATTAACGTTCCTATTCCCTGTGAACTTTTTTTATTTATCAATTTGAATACTTCCATCCTTAGCTTAACCTTGTGGAAAAATTTATATATTATTTTGTAACTATTTTCAAATGAAATATTGTGATGTTATTAAGAATTAAGAAGACCCCGTTAATCGGGGTTAGAAAAATGATGTCAATTTAGAGTTTTTCAT
>JBLKOJ010000001.1:0-81068 GCA_047602745.1 Candidatus Woesearchaeota archaeon
AATAAATTAGAAGAATTACAAACTCTTTTGCAACAATGCTATTTAAATATAAAAGAAGAAGAACAGTACCTTTTTGATAGAAAAACATTTTTCACATTATTTAATGAAAACTATAAAGAATTATTACCCTCCCCCATTTTTAATTTTATATTTATTAGAGAATTTGCTAAACTTAAGTGGCTTAGAGAAATATTAAAACAAGAGGATAAACTGTATTTTGAAAAATATATTATATTTAATAAATAGTAAAAAAATTATAATTAAAATTTTAATTTATTATTTTACATCATCATCGAAGGATCAAATCCTCCTCCTATACTTTCACTATCATTTTTTCCTGGTTCATCTACGATTAAAGCTTGTGTTGTAAGTACCAATGATGAAATACTTGCTGCATTTTGAAGACCTAATCTTGTAACTTTAAGGGGATCAATAACACCAGATTTAATTAAGTCTTCATATGTATCTGTTTTAGCATTATATCCATAATTGAAATCATTTTTACTAAGTGCATTATATTTAATAATTGAACTATCAAGTCCCCCATTCTCTAAAATAAGTTTAAATGGATAACTTAATGCTTCTTTTACAATTTTTGCTCCAAGTTGCTCATCTCTAATAAATTCAGATTCATTAATACAACCACTTGCTCTAAGTAATGCACATCCCCCCCCTACAATAATTCCTTCTTCAACAGCTGCTCTTGTAGCATTTAGAGCATCATCTACTCTATGTTTTTTATCTTTCATCTCAGTTTGAGTCGAAGCTCCAATTTTAAGTACAGCAACACCACCTGTTAGAGATGCGAGTCGTTTAAGTAGAGATTTTTTCTCAGTTTGAGTTCTAGCATTTTCAAGTTGTCCTTTGATCAAATCAACTCTTTTATCTAACTCTTTTCCTTTTCCTTCTACAATTGTCGTATTATCCTTGGTTACTTTTACTTTATGAGCAGTTCCTAAATCTTCAACTTTAAGCTCTTTAAGTTCAGATTTCTCGTCCTTAATAATTGCTCTAGCACCTGTTAGTGCCGCAATGTCTTTTAAGAGTTCTTTCTTCTCATCTCCAAATCCTGGTGTTTTTACAGCTGCAAGTTTAATTGTTCCTCTCATTAAGTTAATTACAACACCTCCCAAAGCCTCTCCTTGTAAATCATCACAAATAATTAAAAGTGGTCTTGAATCTTCTCCTGCTACTTGAAGAGCTGGAAGAATATCTTTTAAAGACGATATAGAATAATCAGTTATTAGGATATATGGATTCTCAAAATTCACTTCCTTTGTTTGTGAATCTGTTACCATATACGGGCTTAAATAGCCTTGATTAAATTCCATTCCACTTTTCACATCAACTGATGTTTCCATAGCTGAAGCCTCTTCAACAGTTATTACTCCATCATTTCCAACTTTTTCCATAGCTTCTGCAATAAGCTTTCCAATTTCTTCATCATTATTTGCTGAAATTGTTGCAACTGATGCGATTTGTTCTTTGTTAGTAATAGGAGTTGAATGTTCTTGTAAGTAAGAGACTACTTTTTTAGACGCTTTTTCAATTCCTGTTCTAATCTCAATTGGATTAGCTCCCGAGTTTATATATTTAATTCCTTCTTTTAAAATTGCTTGCATTAATACTGTTGCAGTTGTAGTTCCATCTCCTGCTAAATCTTGAGTTTTTGAAGCTACTTCTTTAATAAGTTGAGCACCTGCTTCTTGTCTTTTATTACTTAGTTCAATTGACTTAGCAACACTCACTCCATCATTGATAATTTCAGTTCTTCCACCCTTATCAATTGCTACATATCTTCCTCTTGGGCCTAATGTCTCTTTTACTGCATTAGCTACAATATCAATTCCTCTAACTAATTCATTTCTTGCTACTTCTTTAAATAAAACTTCTTTTGTCATTAATATAATTCACCTCTGTTATAATACTTTTAAAAATTAATTATAATTGAAATTAAATTTTTATACTTGTAATTTAAATTACTCTTTATAATTCAATAATTGCTGAAATATCTTTATATGGTAGTAATATAAATTCTTCTTCATCAATTGTAATTTTTCTACCACCATATTCAGGATATATTACCTTATCGCCTTTTTTTATAGAAATATTTGGTATTTTTTCTGAAAAATCAATAACTTCACCATAGGTAATTGATTTTTCTTCTTTAGGTATAATAATACCGCCACTAACAACTTCTTGAGTTGATGATTCAACTTCAACTTTTTTAAGTAACACATTATCTTGTAATGGTTTAATTTTTGTCATTGAATGTTTATCACCTCTTGTGATAATTTCAGTTATTGTATTAAGATTTATAAATTTTTCTCTCAAATCCTTAATAATTACGAAATATTTGTGAATTGTAAAATATTTGAGAATTAAAAAATTAAGTATAAGTCAAAAAGCTAGCAAAGTGAGTGAAAAATATATTTTAAAAAAAATTAAAAATAATAGTATGTTTTTTAACAAGAAAATATATAAATAATAAAGAATACAAATTTATATGGAAAAAGAGAGTTTAGATTTAGATAATTTTGATTTTAATGAAATAGAGAACTCAAATTTTAATGGAGAAAAATTAAAAAAAGAAATTCTAAATGAGATAGAAATTAAAATTAAATCAAATAACCAATATCTTGAGAATAAATATCTTAAATATAACAAAAATAATTACTCAGGATGGTTAACAGATAACAACTTACTTAGAAGAAGTATTGCAGTATTTTTTCATTTCTTAATTGGTTACTTCATAATTGCACTAATCATTGGAATTATCTCTGCTATTATAATTGCATTTGCTTTATTAGTATTAGGAATAGCAATATTCAATTAAAAAACTAAAATTTAAAATCAAATAAATTAAAAATAATAAATATTCAACGAAGTTGAACATTACATAAATTTGGAGAAAACTGTTTCATAATCAGCTAAAATTATAAATTTTTGCTGCGAGTATCATAAATTTCACTCTCTGAAAACCATAAGTGAATTTCTTTTTCTGCTCCTTCTAGGGAATCTGATACGTGAATCAAATTAAAAAACATTAATCCTAGAGATGTTATATAAAAAATTTAAAATAAAAATAGTAATATTCAACGATGTTGAACACTACATAAATTTAGAGAATACTGTTTCATAATTGTCATAAATCTCACTCTCTGAGAACCATAAGTGAATCTCTTTCTCTGCTCCTTGAGGGGAATCTGATGCGTGAATTAAGTTTGGAAGAGCTTTTCCATCAGCATCTGCTTTAGCGTAATTCATATGAGCATAATCTCCTCTAATAGTTCCAGGTAGTGAAGAAGCAGGTTCAGTTGCTCCAACCATTTTTCTCACCAGTGAAATTGATTTAGCACCTTCAAACACCATTGCAACAACAGGCCCTGAAGTTAATAAATTTTCTAATCCTGGGTAGAATGGTTTTTCAACTAAATCACTATAATGTTTCTTTGAAAACTCTTCATCAACGTGCATAAATTTCATTGCTACAAGTTTTAATCCGACTTTTTCAAATCTTGTTAAAATTTCTCCAACAAGTCCTCTTTGTACACCATCTGGCTTAATCATTACAAATGTTCTTTCAACTGACATGATACATAATTAAAACGTAAGAGAATTTATAAAAATTTGTTTTAAAGTAATAAATGAGTATTTCTATGTGCTACAAAATCATTATAAACTTACATAGTAAATACAATATAATGAAATTAATACAATCAAAAGTAGCTTCATATAGAACAAGTAGAATAATTAACTTTCTCTATGTAGTTCTTGGAGTTGTGTTTTTTATTGCTATATATGGATTTCATAATGATTTAATAGATAGAGATACTTTTACTCATTTAAGATTCAATGTAGAACAACCTCCTTTAAATATGAGTGAACTTAGAGAGGAAATTAAATTTAATATTGATAATTTAAACAAAGTTGATGAAAATTCATTTGAAGTACTAGCAACTCAACTTGCTAAAGATAGTTCAAATTTATATTACATCCAATCTTATGAAAATAGTGGAGGAGATACACTATTTACTCTCACCCTACTATCTTTAGAATTTGATATAGAATTTGATTCTTTACAACCTATATTTTCTAAAAACCATGATAATTTATCTATTTCAACTCAATTTTTTAAAGACACTAATACCATTTATTTCTTACATGAATCAATGCAGTATAGTTATTCGAACTTAATATTTGAGCCACTTCAGAACGTATCAACAAACTCTTGGGAAATAATTAACTCTTCTACCGAATTCTCCTCTGATGAAAATTATATCTATTACGCAAGCAAAATTCTCAAAAAAATTACTAATTCTCAAGAGGCTCAATATTTTGGAGATTCATATTTATATTATGATGATATTGTATATTTCAAAAATATTCCTTTAATTTTAAAAGAAAATATTAGTAGCTTTGAAATTATAGATGAATCTTTTTCATATAAAATATTGGAAATTGAAGACACTATCTGGATTCATCCTATATATTCTGCACGTAATATTTTTCTTCAAAACGTTAGTGATGCATCTTCATTTAGATTTTTTGGAGTGTATAGAGAGAATCAAAGATTATTTGATAGTTTAGGGATTGGAATTTTACACGTATTATTTGAAGACTCAGAGAATTATTATTCTCTGCAAAATTCTAGAGTTCCAATGTTTGGAACTAACAATGTAGATTATTTAGAGGAGATGGAGATAATTGAACTCTTTGAAATTCATCCCAAAAGATAGTTCCATCTTTAATTATTTTCCAAAATGTTTTTAAGCAAATACAACTTTAGATAGATATGAAAACAATTGTTGAAAAAGTTGAATATTATCTCAAACAAATTAAAGACAAAAATGATGAATTAAATATTTTCTTAGAAGTATTAGAAGAAGATGCTCTTAGAAAAGCAAAAGAGTTAGATGAAAAACAAAAACACAAAGGGAAATTATATGGAAAAATTTTTGCAATAAAGAGTAATATTTTCAAGGAAGGAGTTGTGTGTTCGTGTGCTTCTAAAACTCTTGAAACAACAAAGGCAATTTATAACTCAGATGTTGTTGAGCTCATTGAACAAGAAGATGCAATTATTATTGGAGTAGTAAATAATGATGAATTTGCACAAGGTTCAACAGGAGAACATAGCTATTTTGGAAAAACACTCAATCCAAAAAATACAAACATAATTCCTGGTGGAACAAGTTCAGGTTCTGCTGCTGCTGTTGCAGCTGATATGTGTGATATTGCTCTTGGAACTGATACGGGAGGAAGTTGTAGAAATCCTGCTTCACATTGTGGAGTATTTGGATTAAAACCAAGTTATGGAAGAGTGAGTAGATATGGAGTAGTTGATTCTAGTATGAGTTTTGATCAAGTAGGAGTTTTGAGTAATTCAGTTGAAGATATGGAGCTCACACTTGAAGTCATTGGAAGACGAAGTGAGAGAGATGCAACAACACTTCAGATTGAAAATTTCACTTCAAAATCTACTCAAATTCAAAACGTTGCAATTCTTGAGGGTGTTGAAAATTTAATAACCGATGATGAAATTAAACATGTATATCTCAAATCTATTGAAGAGTTAAAATCACAAGGAATTGAAATTATTGAACGTTCAATTGAATATATGAAATTAGGAGTTGCTGCGTATTATCCTATTGTATATACCGAAGTATTTTCAGGAACTCGAAAATTTGATGGAGTGAAATATGGACAAAACATTAATGAAGTTGCTCTTGATGAATTGAAACTGAGAATGAAAGGAGGAGAATTAATTACTCAAAGTGAATTTGAAGGTGCATATTATAAAAAAGCTCTTGCAGTTCGTGAATTGTTAAGAAAAGAATTTGAAGCAGTATTTGAAGAAGCACAAGCAATTTTACTTCCAACAACTCCTAAACTTCCACACTCATTTGATGAAACACTCACACCAGAAGAAGAATACGCATATGATGCATTTACAGTTCTTGCAAATTTAGCAGGAATTTGTAGCGGAGTTGTTCCAAAAGTACAAGTTGAAACACAAAAAGGAGTTACACCAATTGGAATGCAACTTATGTGCAAAATAGGAGATGAACATACTTTATTTAGTGCAATGACATTATTGGAGAATACCTAAATTTCAAGATTTTATCAAAAAATTTATAAAGAATTTTTTCTGAAAATCTGTATGAAATTATTAAAAATTATTTTAATGGTGTTATTAATATACACAAATTTTAATTTTTCTTCTGCATTGATGTTTTCAGAAATAAATTTTAGAGGAGATGAATTTGTTGAAATTGTGCTTTCAAATTCTTCAATAGTTGACTCATTTAATGAATCATATTTTATAGTTGATAATTTTAAATCAACTAATAACACATTTTCTCTTTACAATTCTGTTGAGAATTCAACAATACTACTCATTGTAGGACAAAATTGGATTTCAAATAATCAAGATATCATTACTGAAATTGATTGTACTATATTTCAAACTAATAGAAATCAAGTTGGTTTTGGAGGATTGAGTGTTAATGGAGAAGCGTTTACAGTTCACTTTAATTCTAACACATCTTTAGAATTTTTAAACGAACAAACTCCTTCTGCCACTGAAGGAGAATCTGTTCATTTTAATGCAACTTCTACATTTATTTCTAATCATTCTCCTTGTGCATTAAATGAACTTCAACAAGATATATTTAATGCTACAGTATCAATTCCTGAAAATGAAATGGAATCAAACATTAGTAATTCTAATGAAGGCTCAAGCAATATTTCTAATGAAGATATTATAATTCCAAATTGTGAACTTACTCTTGATGTTGATGAAATTATTGAAGATACTAGAATTCAATTTAAATTTATGGGAAATATTTCATATGGTGTTACCTATTATGTTGAAGATGGAGTTGGGAATACTGTGAGAAATCCTTTTACTTCAAGTACACCTACTCCTAAATCGTATACTCCTCGAAAAAATGGTAAATTTATTGTCTTTGGATATATTGATGATGAGAGCTGTGGGGGTAGAGTTGATGTGAATGCTACAACATTTTTTTATAATCCAGAGTTAGATATTGATGCTGACACTTCAAGTTCCTCCTCTAGAGTTCCAAGAGTTCAAGAAGATACGTTTTTACAAATCAATCAGGTCCTTCAAGAAGGATTTAACCAAGTACGACTTATTGGAGAAGTTTCAAGAGGAAATTCAAATGCGTATAGATTTAGTGTGAATGTGAATAGAGATAGAGTTTCTGAGTTTGATATAAAACGATATGGACACTTTGATTTTCAAATTCCTCTACAACTTGAAGCTGGAGAAAATGTTATTGAAATTCAAGGATTTGGACTTAGAGATAGTGTTGAAATTGAAATGCCTGATATCACTAATGATTTAGAAGATACAATTATTTTACTTATGCACAAACACGGACTCACTTCTAGTAATAATGAAAATAACAAAATAGAATCTTCATCTCTCTCTTCAGTTGAACTACAAGAATCTGCAAGACAATCAGCTTCTGATTCTTCTTCACATCTTGAAGTAAATGCATCTCAAATTGATGTCAATGAAACTAGTTCTTCAGACTCAAATGAACTATTATTTTCAAAACATTTTTTTCATCAAAATATTGGAATCATAACAATTGTAGGAGGATTAGTATTAGTTGCAGGAGTAATTATTGCAATGAGATAAAGTCTAAAATTACAGTTGCTTAATTTTTAATTTGACTTTATTTGATTTTTAATACTCCACTAATTTTAACACCCTCTGGAATAAATTTTGGAAGAGGGAATTTTCTATCTAAGTTAAAGTGTTTAATAATATTTTTATGAACATCTTTTGCCTGAGTAAATGTTTGTGTAAGGACTAATATCTTCTCCTCTCCATATTGTTTTAATAAATGAGGGATTCCAATAATAAGTTCTCTTTGAGAATATTCTTCTTCCTCTTCTTCATTATAATATGTAATAGTTTTTATTGAAACTCCAAGTTCAAGTATTACATTTTTCACAAAATTCTTCTCTCCTCTAATCATAAACGCACCTTTTGCAATAAATTCTCCACTTTGCGCTGTTTTAGTTACTTGCTCTAAATTGACATAAAATACATCCGTTGTTCCAAGTCCTCTTGACCATGCTGATGAAAACGCTCCAATACATAGAGCCATTGTTTGAATATCTTCTTGAGTTGCTTTATGTGTTGTTTGTTGAATAATTCCAAATGGTGAACCTGGTGCTTGAGTATGAAAGATTAAATCGTTATTAGTTGCATATTTTTTAATTAATAATTCATTAAGTTGAGCATTTTGAGCCCACACTGCTAAGAGTCCACTTGGTAAAATAGTGTATCTAAATTGATGATACCATTGTTGTTTTACATGTTGAAAGAGTCGTTCTTTTTTTTGCTTTAATTCTTTTTGTTCGTATTGTTGTTTAAATTCTTCTATTTCTTTTTTAGTTCTCTCAATAGCATAGAGAGTTCCTGGAAGTTTTTTTTTCAACTTTTTAGATTTTTGATAATACATATCTGCATTTTCTTCAAGAGAAGTAGTAAGACGAAGTTCAATGTTCATACATATACATAATAATTTTAAATTTATAATTCTATGTGCAAATTACAACTCTAAATTATATTTTTTTGAAACATCTCTATATGCTTTTGCTACTTGTCTTGCTGAAAGTTGAGGGTCAAATTGTGCGTAACCCGTCCCAAATCCTGGAATTAACAGCCGAGAAATTTTCTCATCTTCAGGAATTGTGCCCTTTCTATTATATTCAAGAGCAGTCTGAAAAACAGCCTTACTTGCTCTATAAATATTTTCTTCACTTGTAGGATCACAAGGAGTCTCAATTGTTGGAGAAAAAATTATATATGGAAATTGAGAGTCATATGTTGGAACCATTTGAGCACTTCCTATTTGTAATTTACCAGAATGAGTTTCTTTAATAAAGCTTTGAATTCTATCTTCAATTCCAGAGAATTTTTCTCTATATTCTAAATCTATACCTCCATCCATATTACCTATTGAATTTGCAGGAGAAATAAGTGTTCCAAAACCTTGTGAAAATATATCCGTGTGTATAAACTTAGGTCCATTAATACTTGAAAATGAAGATACTAAACTCTGAATTACCTCAAAATTTCTATCTACAAAAATAATTGGAATAATATCTGTATATTTCACTTTTAACTTTTTAAGAAGTCTATATTTAAAAAAGTTATGTTTTGAAACTACTTGTTAGAAGTAATTAATCTGATTTTTATTAATCCTTTTGAATAGAAATCATTTAAGTTAGGAAAAATTGTAGGTTTAAACACCCAAGAATTATCAATATCTCCTATTTTTAAAGAGTCAAAATCATTTGGGTCATATATTGCAAATTTAGAAAGATTTACTGGCATCGTAATTTCAAATACTTCTAAATCTCTAACTTCTATATTATACATCCTACATACTATTCTTATCGTCTCATCTAAATCTGAATCAACAAAGAAACCCGCAGATTTATCCTCAGTATCAAGTGGAAATAGTGGTTTATGAGTAAATTTTGGCCTTGCATGATAAAATAATTCAAATTTTAAAGTATCGATTTGTTTTTTTTCTTTAATTTTTGAATTCTTTTTTTCAATAAGTTGTGTTAATACTTCTAAATGTTCTATATTTGTTGTATGAACTGCTCTACTAATAGCTACTAAAAATTCATTGTAATTATTACTTGTAAATTCTAGATTAAATACAATTCTAATTTCTTCTTTTATTAAATTTAATAATTCGTTTGAGATTAATTTTTCATGTAATTCAATTGTCCAATTTTGAATTGGGTATAATTTTGAAAATATTTGCGTTTGTTTTTCTAAATTTTTCTCCCATCGTTCTAATAATTCTAAAATATTTTGTAGCTCATCTATATATTGATTACTCTCAATTTCTTTGAAATCATTTTTTAATTGTAAAATTAAAAGATAAACTGCTTTTTTTTGAGTGGTTATTGAATTTTTAGAAGAGTTAAATTCACCTTGTAATATTTTATTAATCTTTTTTAATCTATTATTAATCCAACGTTTATAAAATATATATTGTTTATCTGGATTTTTAAAAACTTTTTCATCTTCTCTTATATATCCTTTTTGAGCATTTTTAATATCATAAAATTTATTTTGAATTCCTACGATAATCTCAACTTTTTGATAAATATAGAAAATATATTGTTCTAAATGTTGTTTAATAATTTTTAATGATTTAGTTTCATCTTCATATTTCTTAAATTTTGGATTTCTAGAGAAGAGTGAGAGAAGAGACATACAATATTTAGTGAATTTTAATTTATAAATATTGAGTATTTTATTATTTTAAATTATAATTCAACTGAATTTCTAAATATTTTCTCATTAAATGGGTATCCTATCCATACTACTTTATTTTCTCTATCTATTGCAACTTTATTTGAATATTGTAAATAATCTAAAATTACTTTATATGTTTGATACTTCATTTTTTTAGGTAATAATCCCCATAATTCTTTTTTCTTATACATTGCTGAATGTTCTTCAATAAATTTCTCAACCATTAATATAGTATCTAATTGAGGATAAGAAAACACATTTTCAAATAATTCAGGAATTGTTATACTTTTTGCCATGAATATACTAATTGGTATAACTTTTTAAATTTTTAGGAGGGCTTAGAAATTATACATATTGGGAATATAAAATTATTATTTAACTCCCCAAATACTGAACTGAGAATGTTTTTTTGATAGTTTTATTGCTTCTTCTTCCCAATTATCTTGTAATTTTCTATATTCTATATCTCTTCCTTTTTGTTTACTAAGTTCAATACCTAATTTCATTCCTTGTGTTATACCTAAGTTTTCATATACAACTGTTTTTACATTTGGTAAATGTTCAATTAATTCTTTTCCTAAATTAATTCCCAATTCTCTTTCTTCATTTATAGTATCATCTAAAATTCCTGATTGTGTATAGAGAAGATGAGATGCAAAAGGGATTTCTCCTCTTAAAATTGAATCTCTAATACAAGCTCTTGCAAAGAGAATATTTCTTTCAATTTCTTTTTGAGATTTTCCTGAATAAGGAGTTTCTATATCTACATATTGCTTCATTTTTTATTTATCTACATATATCGAGTGTGTATAACCTCACAAATCATTAAAAATTATTTCTTTTAATACTCCTTTTTTTATTAATTCCAAATTAAAAACATAATCATTATGAACAAAAGTTTCATATAAACCTTTTTTAGTTGTATTCCACCCCAACCCATCAGTAATCCAAATTAAATCTATATTTTGATTTTTAAGAAAATTATGTACATATTGGTACTCTCCTGCTGTTGCTTTTAATTTTGAACCTCCACCTCCATAATAATTTGTTTCTAACAAATATAATTTATTAGATTTCTTATTGAATATAGCAAAATCGAAAATTCTATTTGACTTATCAATTTGAATTTCAAAATTCCACTTATCTTTTATCTTCTTTTGAGTTGCTTGTGAGATAAATTCTAAATCATTTTCAGAACTAAAATTTTCAATAATTACTTCTACAATTCTCTCCATTGAAGTTCCAGTTCTATTTTTTCTAGCATTTGTGTCCATTCCAACTTCAACACCCATACAATAATCAACTATGTTTTTAATATGTTTATTTTCAAATAAATCTTTCAAACCTGTTTCCTTAAAAAATACTAGTATGTCTTTTTTTAATTCATCATTTAAATCAGCATTTATATCAAAAAGAATTTTTTTATTTTCTGAAATTAATTCTTCAAAATCATCTATAATATTTAATTCATTTAATTTGTTATCTCTTACTGCAATTAATATTGGTAAAGTTTTTCTAACTTTTGGATACTCTTTTACAAGAGAGATAAATTCTTCCTCCAAATTCTCTTTTCCAATTAAATAATTCATTAAATTTAACTCTTTTTCAATTTTTTTCACATTTTTTTTAACTTTTTCAAAGTCAGTAAAAAAATCCCAAGTAAAAATTGAACTTGATAAAGTATTGATCAAATAATCAAAAACCTCTTCTTCATTTGATAATTTTAAATCTTTATAAATTTGTAATTGTTTCATTTTTATTTTCAATAATTAGTAATTACTACTTCATTAATCTTTCCCCTCTTATCTCCATTACAATTAATAATTCTAGTTGCTTGAACATAATGAATATTGTAATTCAAATATAACTCTTTAATAAAATCTGTATCACTATTACTCTGCATTATATAACATCCTTTTTTATTTAATTTATTATATGCTTCAAATAATTTTCTTTGTTCTTCTTCCAAAAAATTATCTTTTGAATATGTTGTAAAACTCTGTCCTTTTTTTAAAGGATAGTAAGGAGGGTCTAAATATACAAAATCTTCTTTTTTTGCTAGACTAACTACTTTTTCAAAAGACATTACTTTTATAGTTACATTTTGTAATAATTTTGATAC
Organism: Candidatus Woesearchaeota archaeon; assembly: GCA_047602745.1. GTDB lineage: Archaea > Nanobdellota > Nanobdellia > Woesearchaeales > UBA583 > UBA583. The sequence continues at coordinate 12,447 of JBLKOJ010000001.1, forward strand.
TCTTCTTAATTTCTCTTCTTGAATAATGTCAGGATTTTTATATGAACCCATAGGAACATTAAATTGACCTTTTGAATTTACCCTATATAATCCATTAAAGCAAGTTTTATTCAAATAAATAAATCTTGATGCTCTTTCTAATTTAGGTAAATTTTTTGGATCTGTTGCACGAATCATTAAATAATATTTTTTTCCTTCCACCATATGATATTCTTTATGTTGTTTTAACTCAACTATTAATCTCTCAACATCATTTTTTATAATATTGTATGTGTCAATTAACTCTTCATTTATATCTGAGATAATAATTTCAGTAGGATTATAATTCTGAATTATGTAAAAAAATATTGCACCACTTCCTAAAAATGGTTCTAAGTATCTGTTAAATTTTTTAGGAAATAATGGTTTATATTGCTCAATTAATTGAGTTTTACCTCCTGCCCATTTTAAGAATTTAGGAATTTCAACACTCATCTTATTTAATTACATTGAAACATTATTTAAAATTATGTTTTTAAATAAAGTTCTCTGCTTCATTTTTTGCTTGAACTAATGAATCAAATTCAAAAGAATCAATGTATGAACTTGAATTGTCTTCAATTTTTTCATCAAAAACATCTAAAACCCAAATTTTAGAACTTTTATCAAAAGTGATATAAAAATTATACTTTGATGTAATTAACTCAAACTCACAATTTGCTATTTCTTTCCATTTTTTAGTTTTTCTTAACTTATTCTTAACTTAATTTAAATACTTTATATATTTAAATCTTTGTATGGATTGGGAGTTATATGCTTGGTTAAAAAGAGGAAAAAGGAGAAAAGAAGTTTTAGAAATTATAAATTCTAAAAATAAACCCCTATCAGTTAACGATATAAAAAATGAACTCAAGATAGCTATTTCTCAATCATCTTTTACTGTAAAAGAATTAATTGATAAAAAATTAATCTCCTGTTTAAACTCAGAAGATAATATTGGAAGATTATATGTAATTACAGAAAAAGGGAAAAAACTAATAAATAAAATATAAAATGGAATATAATACTTTACTTGACGAAGTTAAAAAATTAAAATTTGATCTCAAAAAAACAATCTATTCAAAAGATGATGTAGAAATTTATTTAATTAGACCAACTAAAGTTAAAGGAAATTTCAAAAATTATGATATTAATAAAAATTTTCAAGTATTTTTAAAAACTAAAAATAGAGAATTTAGACCCAATCATTTAAGAGTAATAATGGATTTATACCTTAGAAGTTTATCAAGACCTGATTTAAAAGAAGAAATACTAGAACTAGTTGATTTAATTTTTTACAAAAAAGAATTTTCAAACTTACTAGAAAAACTTAAACAAGAAACTTTCAATAATTACCTCAATAAAAATTTAGATGTTACAATTTATTTGCTAACTCTATTTGTAATAGAACAAGATTATAACTATTTTGGAAAAAGTTTCTATAAACCTAAAAGTACTTTTTTAATAGGTTGGGTTAGACAAGTTTTATGTGATAATTCGAGAGATTTAGATAATTATATTATGAGTATTTGTAACAATCAACCACCCAAAACTAAATTCACTGAAAAAGATTCTAAAATTAAAAGAAAAATTCAAAATAAACAAAGTATCTCCGTAAATAATGAAAAATATGAGGAAAATCCTAAAAAATTATGGTATGTTTAAATTATCTTTACCTCTTCTTTTTTACTTTCAATTTCAATGATTGAATTTTGAATTTCAGTAGTTAAATTCATTCTTTTTAATGCTAATTCTAAGTATTCTATCTCTTTATCAATACCAATAAATTTTCTATTTAGTTCTTTTGCAATAACTCCTGTTGTTCCTGAACCCATAAAAGGGTCTAGAATTACTGCTCCTTCTTTTGTTGAAGAAAGAATAATTCTTCTTAATAATTCAAGTGGTTTTTGTGTTGGATGTTTTCCATGAATTTTTTCTCTTTGAGGTGTTAAAGGAATACTCCATACACTTCTCATTTGTTTCCCAGAAGGAGTTATCTTATCTTCCCATTTCCTCATTTCTTCATAATTAAAATAATGAGATTTATTCTCAGATTTTCTAGCCCATAAAATTGTTTCATGTGCATGTGCAAAATATTTGCAAGATAAATTTGGTGGTGCATTTGGTTTAAACCAACTAATCTCATTTAAAATTTTATAATTTGATAATTGTAATGAGTAACCCACTTGATATATATTATGCATTGTTCCTGAAATCCAAATTGTTCCATTATCTTTTAAAATTCTTTTACACTCTGAAATCCATTTTAAAGTGAATTTCAAATCTTCTTCAAAACCCCTTGACTTGTCCCATTCTGCTTTATTAACAGATACAACTTTTCCAGCTCTACAAGAGATTCCTCCATTTGATAAAAAATAAGGAGGGTCTGCAAAAATCATATCAATAGAATTATCTGGAAGTTGTTGTAATATTTCCAAACAATCATTATGAAATAATTGAATTTCATCATTTTTATAGTAATGTGAAACCATAATTAATTTATATGAAAATCATTTATAAAGATATTTTACAACATGAATAGAAAAATATTTAGTATGAAAAAGTGATAAAATACTAAGAGATATTTCTCCTCCTAATCAATAGAAAAATCTCCAATCAATAGAAAGATGCTACTCTTCAAAATTCTCCAATGCTCTTTTTGCATCCTCCACAACACCCTTAGAGTTTCCAACAAAATACTTATTTCCAATGTTAATAACAGGTCGTTTTAAAAATGTATATTCTTCTACAATGAGTTTTTTAAAATCTTCATCAGTTTTCACACTCTCTTTTATCTCTTTAAATTTCAATGCTCGTTTATTAAATAATTCTTCATACGAACAATTCAAATTTTTTTGAATCTCTTCAAGTTCATTTACTAAAATAGGAGTTACTTTAATATCTACAAACTCACAATTGCTATTCTCTAATTGAAGCTCTTTAATGATGTTCTTACACGTAGTGCAGGAGGATAAATACCAAATTTTATTCTTATCTCTAACCATATTATAATAAATCATCTCCAATATTTAAACTATTTGAATACCCATAGTGAGAAAAATTTAAGTTACACCAACGATAATATTTATTGAAAATTAGGGATAATGATGAAAAAAAGAAATTTGAGATTTAAGGATAATACTATAAGTGTAAAATATTTAGAAAAAATAACTAGCTCTAATAAGACTGAAATTTTAGATTTAATTATCAATTCAATTGATTATATTGATAACTATGGATATCTCGGATTTGAAAAAAATGAAATAAATGAACTTAAATTATTTTTAGAAGATACTATTTTTACAAATTATGATGAGTTAAATTTACAAATAGATATTAACTTTGTTTTATCCACAATTAAGAAAACCTTAAAAGAGTTAGAATCTAATTTTACTAAACAATTTTCTCATATTTACATATTGTCCTCCTATGATAATTTTTTAATTGAAATGATGCAAGGAACAGGAGGTTATGCGACAAATCAAGTTATAGTACTGACTATTAATCCAAAAATTAAAATACTTGAAAGTTCTATTAAACACTCAATAATACATGAATTTGTAAATATGAGGTCATTAGAAGTTAAAGAGTGGTGCTCAATATTAGACCAAATAGTAAGTGATGGAATTGCAGAACATTTTTGTGAAAAAAGATTCAACTTAAAGAGAAAAAAATGGACAGAAGTGCTTTCAAAAAAAGATTCAGTAAAATTATTTTTAGAATTAAAAAGCGACTTATTAACATACGATGAAAATCTTTCAAGAGACCTATTTTATGGTACAGGTAAATTCCCTCTATGGGCGGGTTATTCAATAGGATATTATTTAGTTGAAATTTTTTTACTTCAAAATAAGCAGATAAAATGAGAGGAAATTTTAAAACTAACATCAGAAGAAGTGATTTCAAAAATTAAAATATAATAAATCATCTCCAATATTTAAACTATTAGTAAAATAGAAATAACTCAAATTCACATAACATTTATAAATTTTAAATTCATATACATTTATGGAAACAGTTACAATTTCAAAAGCTGAATATGAATATCTAAAAAATCATGCAAAAGTTGTTGATTGGGAAGTTGTAGAGCAATTTAGAAAAGGATTAGAAGAACTCAAAAAAAAATATTATTGAGTGTTAATCTACATTACTTTTCTTTAATCCTATTATATATTCTTATTACAAATTCTTTATATTCATGTAAATATAGTTTAACGGCATCAATAGTTGATTGTTGAGTTTTTTTTGTACTAACTGCTATAAGTAAAATAATGCAAATATCTTCATAAATCAAAAAATAGACTCTCTTTGAATTAATTTTTTTCTCTCTAAAATAAGTATAACCTAAAGGTTTTCCTAATTGAGAATTAGTTTTTAAATGTTCAATTAACTTATTTAATTCTTCAAGTTAAATTTTAGATAAAATTTTATTTGCATACTTATCAAAATCAGAAACTTTAAAAACTCTATTCATAATGATAATTTATCATTCAATATATTTAAACTAGTTTTTATTAATCTTAAAAAACAATGATGAAAATTATATAAACTATTAACAAATCATCTCTAATATTTAAACTATTAGTTAAGTAATAATATTCACACAAGTCTGCTATTTTGAAAATAATTTGTAAAATAACTGAGTTAAAATTGACAAAAATATAAAATTAGCAGACTTATTTCTCCTCTTAAAAATACTATAAAGATTTTTAAAAAAAATCTGTCTCATAAATCATATGGAATTATTTTTATATCTCATCCCAGCAGCACTTATCTTATGGATAATTATTGTGTACAATAGTTTAATATCTTTAAAAAATCAAGTGCAGAACTCGTTTTCAGGAATTGATGTTCAATTAAAAAGAAGAAATGATTTAATACCAAATCTGGTAAATACCGTTAAAGGATATGCTACTCACGAACGAGAATTGTTTGAAAATATTACTCGACTTAGAATTTCAATAATGAACGCTTCAAATAACTCTGATGTGAAAGAACTTGCAAAAAATGACGATATGATGACCAGTACATTAAAAAGTCTTTTTGCAGTATCAGAGAATTATCCTGATTTAAAAGCAAATGAAAACTTCTTAAACTTACAAAACCAAATTGCAAGAACAGAAGACCAAATTGCAGCTTCAAGAAGAATTTATAATAATAATGTAATGACATTTAATTCCAAAATTCAAGTGTTTCCAAATAATCTTGTAGCACAAACTTTAAGCTTTAAAGAGTTTGATTTTTTCAGTATTCAAGAAAACGAGAAAGTAAATCCTAATGTAGAACTATAAAAATGGAATCTCAAATACAACAGCAACAACAAAATCCTCAATTTTGGGATCCAACTGGAAAGCTTCCAAATTTAACTCAGTTAGAGCAAAATAATATAGTAATAAGAGATAAATCTCGATATTGGAGAGAAAATTTTTCAAAAATAAATCAGATATTTTACTCCATATATGTAAGTTCTTTTATACTCTTTAGTATCTTAATTATATTCTCACAAGCATTTGAATTATTTATTGCTTTTTTTTTTATATATTTTGTTATCATTGCAATATTTTATTCTGTACTTCATTCAAAACTCAAATCTCTTAAAAAAGATTTAGTTAAACTAGAACTTGCAGAACATAAAAACTGGTTATATGAATCTGAAAAATCTCTTGAGTTGTATAGAAAGTATTATACGTTTTTTCCCGAAATTTTTAATTTAGGGGAAAAATACCAAAACATTGAAGACATATTCTGGGGAAATATTACAAGAAATTCAGTCAATCATTCTTTTGTATCAGGATTATTCAATTATACATACACAGTAACTCAAAGAACTAAAAACTCAACACGAAGAAGGGATGTCCATTGTTGTGATCACTTCTTTATTTTAAAACTTCCAAAAACAATTTCTTCACGATTTTATCTATTTCCTAAAAATTTAATGAACAAATTTACAAATATGTTTACCAAGAAAAATATACAAACCGAATCATTAGAATTTAATAAACGATTTTCATTTTCTTATCAACAAAATGGAAGTGAAGTTCAAATTGATATCATGACCATACTCTCTCCTAGAGTCATTGAAGAACTCGTTAATTTCTCAAAATCAAAAGAGAAGAATATGTTCTCAGGCCATGGGTCTTTAATTAATGGGCTTGAAGTTCTTTTCACACAAAACTGCGTAATTTTTCTAACTCCAGGGCCATTACTTAAAAAATTACAAGTTTCCATTTCTCCTAAAAGTCTTGAAATAAGTCAAGAAGAGGTAGCAGAAGTAGAGAAACTAATGAATTTTTATATTGATATCTCAACAGAAATTTCAAAATATTTAAATTAAAAAAATATTTAAATATTCTTCTCCTGTAGTAATAAATGGAACAAACTAAAACTCAAATATTTTATGTACACGGTGGGATGACTTTTAAAAATAAAGATGACTATTTGCATTTTTTAAAAAATAGACCAATATCAATTGATGAAAAAATTAAATGGTCTGGAAACTATCTCAAAGAACAATTAAAAAATTGTACGATAATCAAACCTAGAATGCCTCTTCAAGATAATGCACAATATGAAGAATGGAAAATTCATCTTGAAAGACATTTTGAATATCTAACTGATAACATTATTTTAATAGGTGTGTCTATTGGAGGAATATTTTTATCTAAATATCTATCTGAACATATCTTTCCTAAACAAATTCTCTCAGTTTATTTAGTATGTCCTCCTTTTGATGATACATTAATTGGAGAAGATTTAGCAGGAGGATTTGAACTTCAAGATGATTTATCTTTAATTGAGAAAAATTGCAAGAACGTAACTCTTATATTTTCAAAAGATGATGATTGTGTCCCTGTAAATCATGCTGATAAATATAGAGAAAAACTTCCAAATGCAAGTATTATAATCTATGAAAGTAAAAATGGTCATTTCAAAATTAAAGAATTCCCTGAAATTATAGAATCAATTAAAAACGATTTAAAAAATCTCTAAAAAAAGTTCAAATATTTCAAAGAAATATTTTTTAAAAAAAATCTACTCGAATTTATCTAACAGCTCCTCTACATCCACATTTGAAATATCTTGTTTTACAAGAGCAACATCTGCACTCTCAGGAAGCTCATCTAAATACGTTGATCTCTCACTATCATTGTGATAAAACACACCACACGGAATTTTTTCATCTTTAAATAATCCTGCTTTTTCTCTATGTACTAATGCTAAAGACCAATGTTTGTTAGTTGGATTATAATCATCACTCTCTTCAATTCTAAAACATCGCTCTTTAAAGAACTGATGATTTTTAGACGGATTATACGAAACACATGGTTGCAACATCTCTACAACTGCAAACCCTTTATGATTCATAGCTTGTTGCATAATTTTGACAGTATGCTCCATATCTCCTGCAAAACATCGTGCAACAAATGTAGCACCATTAGTTATTGATTGCTCAATTGGATGAATTGGTGTTTCAATAGACCCATTTGGAGTAGAAACTGTTTTTGTTCCTTTTGGTGAAGTAGGAGAAGTCTGTCCTTTTGTAAGTCCATAAATTTCATTATTATGAATTAAATACGTAACGTCTAAATTTCTTCTTGCACTATGTACAAAGTGTCCCATTCCTAAACCAAATCCATCTCCATCTCCTCCTACAACTACTACATTCACATCTTTGTTCACAAGTTTTAATCCTGTTGCTACAGGAAGAGCTCTTCCATGCAATGTCTCAACTCCATAACATTTAATATAGTGTGGGAATTTTCCTGCTTGACCAATTCCTGAGACAATACATACTTCTTCAGGACTCAATTGTAAATTTACAAGTGCTTTTTTAAACGCTAGTAAAATAGCAAAATTACCACATCCAGGACACCATTGAGATTTATGCTCTGGTTCATCCCAATCTTTCACCTCACTTGCATGTTTATCATACAATCTTAATACTTCTTCATGATCATTAATCTCTCCTGATTTTTTCAACACATCTTCTGGTGTATTCACTAGCTTCATTGTTCTTCACCTCCAAATTGTCCAAGAGCCCTTTGTTTCACAAATTCCTCTACATCTGCGTACACATCTTCAAAGAAGAATGGTCTTGCATCATATTTTAATCGCTTTTGTAAAATATTTAATCCCGTATTCATTCGAATAAGAGAGTGAAGTTGCGCAGTGATATTTCCTTCAAACAACATCACCTTGTCTGCTTCTACATCTTTTCTCAATATTGAATCAACATACTCCCAATTACATGGATTCAAAAACATGAAATGGATATGTCTTACTTTTATTCCATCTTGCTCTAAATATTTTGTTGCTTCTTGTAAAATTGTTTTGTTAGAACCCCATGAGACAAGTGTAATATCATAACCTGTTTCTCTTCCTAAAACTTTGGGCTTAATCATCTCACGATCAATATTATCTAACTTTCTCTGTCGCTTTTCCATTTGAAGTCTGTGCATCTCACTTTCTTCACTTGTCCATCCACTCTCATCATGCTCATATGATGAATTCACATGACACGCACCTTTTTGACCCACAACTACACGCTTTGAAATTCCACTCTCAGTGAGTTCATATCGTTTATAATTTTCAAGTTCAACATTTGGATCAAATTCTTGAAAATATCCTCTATCTACTTTTAAATTACTTGTATCAAATCGAGGTGTAGTCATCACGGATGCTGAAATGTGTTTATCTAAAAGTACAATTGTTGGTGTTTGCACTAAATCTGCAATATTAAATGATTCAAATCCTCCATAATAAAATGCTTCTTCTAAGTCTCCTGGAGCAAATACTACTTTTGGAAACTCTCCTGAACCTGAATACAACACATGCATCAAGTCTCCTTGATCAGTATACGTTGGAAGCCCTGTTGATGGTCCTGCTCTCATACACTCAAAGACAACTACTGGATTTTCAGACATCCCCGCAAATGAAATCGCTTCATTCATCAGAGCATATCCTCCTCCTGATGTTGCTGCTAATGAACGTGCTCCTCCAGCTGCTGCTCCAATAATATTATTAATCGCTGCAATTTCATCTTCTGCGTGCTTAGTCGTAATGTTATGAGATGTTTCTCGCGCAGCAAAAAATGATAAAAATGAAGAAGAAGGAGTCATTGGATATTCACTGACAAATTTAAGGCCCGCTTTTAATGCTCCAATTGCTGCTGCGTCATTTCCAGTCATCATTACTCTTGAAGTTGTATTTTCAACTGTTACAATTCTTTTAAGTTTTTTATGAGCATAATTCTCATTTACAAATTTGACTCCTCTAAGAGCAACATCGACATTAGTATCAATAATTTCTTGTGATTTCTTAGCAAAGTGTTTAGCAAGCGTTTGAGAAATAATCTGTTTTGCATCTTCATCACTACTGCTAATTAAACCAACAATTGCTCCAAATACAACAGTGTTTTTAAACCGCTTTCCCACATCTTCAATAAGTGAGTCAATTGGAACTCCAATATAAAAATCATCATGTAAATTCATGCTCTCTACAAGTTTTGCATCTGTAACTACCAACCCCCCTCCATTTCGTGAACTTACATCTTCTTCTACTGCAAGCTTATCCATACACGCAACAACATCATGATATTTCATCTCAGCTGTAATAGTATCATCTTCTGCTCGAATAGAACACGTATTATGTCCTCCTTTAATCAATGAAGGATAATCAGTAGTATAGACAACTTCTAGACCACTGAGTTTAAAGTATTTTGCAAGAAGTAACCCAACTGTAAACACACCTTCTCCTGCTGGACCTCCAACTTTTATAGAAATCTTATTTTGCATAGTAAAACCTGCACTTTCAAGTATAAATCACTTTATTACTTCTCTAAAATGGAGAATTTAGTTAAGAAGATTATAAGATAAGAAGATTATAAGATTTTTACGAAAATTTAATTTAAACAGCTATGTAAGAAAAAAGAAACTATTATAAACTTTAAAATATCAAAAAATATATGAATATTGTAAGTAAATTTATCATTTTTTGTCTTCTCTTAATATATGTTATTCAATTCTCTCATCCATCAGTATTTCAACACACTCCAACATGTGAATTAAGAGGAGAAATTATCAATATTGAAAAAAAAGAAGAATTTATCGAACGCTGCACCATTGAAGGAAACTGTCCGTTGGGAGAATTTGTAGAATATCTTCCTTCCAGATATGAAATAACTATTTTAATCTCTAATATTAAAACTCTTGAAGAATCTAGTAGTGATTGTCTTTTAGTATTTGGAAGGAATACTCCATTTACTATGAATCTTCCATTTGAAAATGTACATAGTGAAAAACTATTAAATTCAGGAAATATTTTAACAGCAAATATAACGTACTCTTTAGAAAATGAAATTAAATCTTACAACGTCTATGACCCTCGTACAATTCCACCTCCTCCTGAGAAACCTAAAACAATATTTGGGTTAATGTGGGGTTGGTTTATAGGGTTGTTCTAATATATTTTATAATCATAATTCTGCTTGACTTTCAAAAAATACTTCAAAAGAATCCTAAATTCTCAACGCTGCAATAGTGATAAATATATTTTAATTCTAAAAACATTTAATTAATATTGTGGATATTTTTAAATCGGTAAGAGGTCTATTTTTTCTTTCATTTTTAGTAATATTTGGATCATTTATTTTTTACCATTTTAGTGTTGGAAATTATGTTATTTCCTCTTATGGAATTTTAATATCGTTTGTTATATATATAGCATATACCATATATGTGTCAATTAAAAAAATCAAAAGACAACCAATTGAAATTCTAACTGAAACTATTGCTGTATTTAGTGTATTTTTATTCCCTCTTCTTGCATATGGTTTTGTCCTATTTGAAAATTCAATTGAAGGAGTTTTATTATTAGTAATATTTTCATTTATGCAAATTTTAAATTTTGTAAAAAATTGGGCGTATGAAGTTCAACATTCAAAAGGATTTCCAATTGTTCTACATGGATTATTTTTTCCTCTTATTGTATTTATATCGCAAATAATCGCTCCTAATTTTGAACAAGCATTATTTATAGTATATTTCATCATAACAAGTATGCTTAGTGTCACCCCTTATAATTTTATTCAATATCAAGGAGGATTATTTGAAGAAGAAAGAAAAAACAATAATAATGATGAAAATACAATATCTCATAATTCATCTACTTTTAAGGAAAATATTCAAACTATTAATGATGATAAACAAAATGAACAAATTACAAATGAAGATAACTTACTATTAAATTCAATTCCTTATCTTAATAAAGATTCTATGAATCCTCAGAATGAACAAATGTCAGAGTTTGAATTTGATGATGATTCAATAGATGAAGAAGATGAAAAATTCTTTAATTCTCTTGAAAAATTCAAATAGATAATTTTGAACCTTAATTTAAATTTCCACCACTTCTTCTTTTATAAATTTATAAAAATTCTCAATTATTATAGTTGATGATAAATAATTGTGACCTCAATTTTCCAATTATAATGAATCTCCATTTTTTTAAATTGTATATTTGAAAATCTAAATTCAGAAATGAAGATTTTTTAATTTCAAAAACCTATATTAAAAATCTAAAATGATATTTTTTAGAAACTTAGAAATTTACAAATTCAGGAGATTTTCAGCTCTTTTTATAAAATTAAAAAAATTACTTTATTGAAATTTAGTGTTTTATTTTTTTAAAATTTTAGTTCATCTCCTCTTTTAAAATTTGACTAATAATTTTTCCTTGAGCTTTTTTACCAAGTTTTTTCATACATATTCCCATTAATGCCCCAAATGGTGCATTTAAATTTTGTGAAATAATTTTTTTAATTTCAACTCTTACCTCTTCAATACTGAGTTGTTCAACAAGCAGATTATTCTCTTTAAGATATAACTCTAAATTTTCAACTTCTTGAAGTTTTTGAGTATAGAGTGAAATGAAAATATCTCTTATAGTTTGTGCATTAAGATTTTTATGTATTATTTGAGAGAGTAAATCTTGCAAAAGATCATAGGAAAAATCAACAGGTTCAATATTGTCTCTTTTTTTAATATCTTTTGGAATGGTAATAATATAGTTGTATAATTCTTTAGCTTTAAGCTGAGTTGATTGAATAAGAGTTGTGATACTGTATTCATCATATTTTTCAAGCATTGATAATAATTCATCTTTTGATAACTCAAATTCTTGTTCTAAACGTTTAATTTTATCATTATATTTTTCAGGAATAGATTGTTCAAGTTCTTGAAGAGGAAGAGATGTAAGAGGAACGGTTCTAATATCGGTTTCTGGATACATTCTACTTGCTCCTGGCATTGGTCGTAAAAATTGAGTTATTGATCCTTTGGGGTCAACTTGACGCACTTCTTCTTGAGCTCCTTGAATTAATTCATTAATAATTTCAAATACATTTTGTAAAGATTGAGTTGCAATACTTGTGTTGTGAGCAATTAAAATAAATCCATCTTTTAACGAATCAAGTTTAAGTGTTGAATATACTTTATCAACTTCTTCTTGAGTAATATTATATTTTGGAAGTTCATCACTATGAAATAATCCTTTAATACTTGGATATGTTTTTTTATTACGATTAGAAATTTCTGTTGCAAATCTATACTGTTCTTGAATTTCGTGTCCCAAAATTCCTTTTATATTATAGAGTTTAATTGCTAGGACTGAACTATGTTCTTCTTTAAGAGCTTCATTAATTACTTTTGCTTGTGTATTTTCAAATATGGAGGTTATATCTACAATTTCATAATCACTAAGATTGTTGTGAGTGATTCCTTTTAATTCACACTCCTCTTTAATTGAGTTCATAATAAGCTGCCTCTTTGCTTCTGCAATTACAATTTCAGGAATTAATTCTAAATTTTGAGCTCCTTTAATTTCAACTCTTTTACCAACTCCCACAGATACATTTAAATCTTGTCTAATGGTTCCAAGGCCTCTTCGTGTTGTTGAAAAACTTCTTAAAATATTTCCAATTTCATATGCTACTTCTTGAACTGCAATAGGTGTGTGCATTGTAGGCCCTGTAGTAATTTCAATAAGAGGAATTCCTTGTCTATCAAGTGAATAAATATGCTCTTTTCCTATTTTTGAAATAATTCTTGAGGAGTCTTCTTCTAAATTCATTGCATAAATTGGAATGGTACCATGCTCAGTTTCAATTGCTCCTCCAACTCCCAATAAAGCAGTTCGCTGAAATCCTGAAGTAATGGAACCATCAATAATGAGTTTTCTCATAAATGTAAGGGTGTCAATAAATTGTAAATTTAACATTTGACCCACTTGAATTGCAGTATGCAGTGCTTGAGTATTTGGATATTGGGGAGGTTCTTCATCTAAATCTACAAGTGTTGCAATTTCATCATTATAGAGATATTTATACGTATTTTGTTGTTTAAATGCATGCATTGCAGCACTATCCACACTTCCATCTTCTGCTTTTGAAAATCTCAATTTTCTCACTATTGATTTGTTAAGTTCTTCATTTGGAACTATTTTACATGGAGCTTTAGAGAATAATTTTCCAGTGTTGAGTTGTTGATGAATTTCAAGTCCTGCAACAAGTTTTATTTCTTCATAATTAAGAGATTCTAAATCTTTTAAGAATAGTAGTTTTGATTGTGACATTATATGATACACAAGTTCTTCATAATTTATAAGGTTTGTTTTTATATTTCTTATATAATATCTATTAAAATTTAAAATAACAATAAGTATTTATCTTTTAATAACTAATATTTAATTAACAAAAAATAAATATTAATTGAGAAAATTAGAAAAATTTGTTCAAACTTGTTTGTTTTTTAGACTGTACAATTTCATCAAAATTCATCTCTAAAGCGTCCAAGATTTCATCACTTACTCCTTTGAGCTGTTTTTCTATATAATGTTCATAATCATATGAATGTATTTGTGAATTAAATAATGAAATATGTTTAGGTCCTTGAAGTGTCATTACATACTCAACTACTCTTCCATTAAATTCTTTAAGCTCACGTGCTGCTTTAACATGAGGAGGTGTAGTTTTCGTATACTCTTCAAGCGGTTTTGTAATTTTCTTACTATACACAAGTTTATCATCATACGCTTTCTCTTTTAATTTTAAAATCTCTGTATGAATAAACTCAGAAATCTTTTTGTTATCAGCTCCATTAAAAATTAATTCCACTAATTCTTTTTGAAAGTCTTTTGCAAGTTGAGTCCAATCTCCTCGCACATATTCCATTCCCGTAAATTGTAAGTCTTTTTGTTCATCTCTTCCCACATATCGTTTCTTACTTGCAATAAAAAATTTATCAAACACTTTTTCAGCTTCGATAGTTAAAAAACTCTCAACACCAAATGTTTCTTGTACCCACTCTTTAAAGTACACATTAATTGAACTCTCAACTTCTTGCATCACTTTTTTTTTATCTTCTAAACTTTTAACATTTTTTGAAGAAAATAAATTTGAACACTCAACAAATACCGAATCTGTATCTCCATAAATTACATGTAAGTTTTCCTTATCCTCTAAAAATTCTTTTACCTTTAACAAACATTCTCTTCCAAAAGCAGTAATTGACTCCGCTAAATGTTTATTGTAGTATCGGGATTTAGGAGAAGCCATAGCACCATAAAATGAATTCATCGTAATTTTCAAAGCATGAGATTTAACACTCTCTTTTTTTCTCTTAGCTTCTTTTCTCAAATTAAATAATTCTCTAAGTATTTTTGGTAATATCCCCGTTTCTTTTTCATATACAGCACCATTTGATGAAATAATATATTTATGTGTGTCTTTATCTTTAACTAGAACAGATGTATTCGAATCAGTGGAAGAGAGTTCATAATTATATTTAAACGGATCTATATTAAATGTAATCATTAAAGAAGGATATAATGACGCAAAATCTAACACTACAATATCCTCATAAAATCCTTGTTTGGGTTCAATAACATATGCTCCTTCAATAGGACTAGTTCCTTGAGTTGGATAATGCGTAATTGCAACTTTGCGTTGTTTGTGTAATTCTTTTAAATACATTTGATCTAACACAGCAATTGGAGATTGTAGTCTCTCAAAGAGTGTTTGTGTAATCAATGAACGCTCAAACATTAAATCCATCAACTTTATTGATGAGATAATGTCTAAGACTAATATAGAGTCTTTATAGTTATACCAAATAAGTTTAACAGGGTTATGAATCCAATTATATTCAATAGTTTTAATTTTCTCAGATATACTAAAATCACTCTCATCACTTTCTTCTAAATCCACTTTATCATCTCCTAGCACTTCTTTTGCAACTGAGCTAAGTTTAAAACTTGAATATGTAATATAATTTGTTTTTAATAATTGAATTCCATCAAGTACAATAATTCCTGGGAAATATAGTTGATCTTTTCCAAAGAACTCTGAAGTAACTCTCATTTTACTCTCTCCTTGAAGAGATGAAAGTTCAAACTCTATATTATGCTCTTTAAACTTACCTTTAAGAACATTAAAATCAAAATTAATCACATTCCATCCAATAATAAACTGAGGTTGAAATTCTTTTACCCTTCTTTGAAGCTCTAAAAGTAATTCTTTTTCATTTTCACAAACTACTACTCTAAAATTATCTTTAAACGGTCTAAATTCAAAATCATTCTTATTATGTAAATAATATAAATCATTAAACTCAAATTCCGTAATTAATAAATTTTTATCATTAATATCAGATTTAATATTTGAAAATAATTTATCATATGTCTTAGAGTTCATCTCACTTTTGTTTAACAAAACCACATTCTTAAATTTTTTAGATAGAGAACTTAATGATATTAAATTAACTCGTTGTTTATCTACTTCTCCAATAGTTTCAATATCTAAACTAATAACTCTACATTTACTCACATCAAGAGAACTCTCAATGTTTTCATTAGACTCAATCAAATAGTAATCAATTTCAGAGATATCAAACTCAAATGTTTGAAGAGAATATAATTTTATGAGCTCATACAACTGCTCTTTTGCCTCAATTGAAAGAGGAGTTATTTTAAGTATTTCTTCTTTAAATAATGAAGTATATGTTTGTTTATAATTAATTGAAAATAGCTTTGAAATATCTTGATTTTCATATAATGAATTAAAGTCTTCAAGTTTTAGAAAAATAGGTTTAAAAAATACACAAGTTTGAGTTTGAGTAATAAAATTTGAATCAATATAATATCTTGTAAGTTGGTGAGATTCTTTATTAAAATCAATGTGAAAAAGAAATGGTTTATTCATACAACAATCAATAACAATAATATAATATTTATATACTTACGTATTACAAGAAATTTTTTGAATTCATTACATAAAATATAGTCAATATTCGTTGTAAAGTTCTTCAAATAATCATTGAAATACATTAGAAAATACGAGAAAAAATGTGATAAAAAAATCTACTTAATTAAAAAATGGTTTTATCATCCAACATTCATATTCTTCAATTTTAAAGAATAATTTCAAATTAAAAATTAAATTTATAGTTTAAAATAAATAAAAATATTAATTTAAATAATAATTAAATTTAAATTTAAAAATTATTTTTTAAAATAAATAGAAATAAATAAAAACATTTTAAAAAAATATATCTATTATTTAATATTAATAAAATAAAATAAATCAGTATAAATAAATATTTTTAAATAAATACAAATATATATATTAATTTAATTTTTACTAATTATTTGAAAAATCAAAAATTAATACTATATAATTAAAAGTATTCTAAAATAAAATTATCAAAAATCAAGGAGAAAAAAAAGAAAAAAAATTCTAAAATCAATCATACTTTTTAATAAAAAATATATTTATAAACACTATATTAATGTACAATATAAATGATAATTTCACAAATTACAGAAGAAAAATATTTACAAGAATGTAGAGAAATTGAAGAAAAATTTAAAGAAATTATCTCACGAGTGAATTTATCTTATCCTAAACCACTTAATTCTAAAGAAGAGCGTAAAAAATTCTTCAAAAAGCTTAAAGAAGGTAAAGTGTATAACCCACAGTTCAAATATGAATTTAAACATGTTCCTGAAAAAGTAATTTTAGAATTGAAAGAATTTAAAGAAAAAATTCCTCTTAAAAATGATTATTATGCCTTTAAACGACTCTTAAAACAAAAAGTACAAGAAGATATTTTACTACTTGAGTGCTATAAAACATGGGGGTCTCCTCTTTCAAGTCATTTTAATAAGCAATTATTTCAAACACCCTCACAACTTCTGCTTATTAAAGCAAAACTTTATTGTAGAAACTTCAAAAGAGAAAAAGTAAGATTTAAACGAATTGATAATAAAAAACTTGGAAAAGAACTTCAAAGAGAAGTTAAACGTCTAACAGGAGATAAACTCAAAGTTGTTCACAAAAAACTAGCAAATAAAATGAATATTATGGCTCGTCTTAAAACTGTTGAGATTAATCCCAGTGAGAGCTTTACAAGTTTAGACTTAAAACGGCTTAAAATTCATGAAATTGGAGTTCATTATATGAGATATTACAATGCTAAACAACTTGCTCCTTTAGAACTCTTTCAAAGAGGTACTGATCATTATATTGCAACAGAAGAAGGTCTTGCAGTATATAGTGAAGAAAGGGCCAGAGTTCTCTCAAAAGCTCAAATGTATATTTATGCCGGAAGAGTTCTTGCAACCTATTATTCACAAAAAATGGACTTTTACACTCTTTATCATTACCTTAGAAAATTTAATTTTAAAGAGAATGATGCATTCTCACTTGCACTTAGAGCTAAAAGAAATATCTGTGATACTTCTCTAGAAGGGGGATACTCTAAAGATTATATATATTTCAAAGGATATTATGATGTAAAAGCATTTGCAAAAAAACATAATATTAAACATCTCTTCTTTGGAAAATTCAAAATTGAAGATTATAAATATATAAAACCTTATATCCTTAAAGTTGAAGAACAAATTAAAACTATCTTTGATGAGGAATATTAAGTTACATCTTTTACTCATATATATCTTGAATTGTAAGAGGAAAATTTAATTCTACTATCTTTTTTCCAAGAACTATTACTTTTTGTTGACTCAATATAATTCCATAGTGTTCAAAGACTCTACCTTTTCTAATGCAATATTGTAAGAACTGCCTAGAATTAGAGAATCGAGTCTGTAAAACTGAGCGCTCAAAATCAATAAAAAAAACTTCATTCAAATTATGTAAATTAATAAAAATATGTTCTTGAGGATGCGTCATTTCGTCTTTTGAAATGCCTTTGATATCTAAATCATAACATATCTCAAAAACTCTATTCAAAACGCTCTCTAATTCCTTTAATGACTTATATTTATTGTGATATGAGTTGATAAATTCTTCAATTTGAATTCCATTTATCTTTTCATACATAACAAATCCACTTTGAGAATCAATATCAATAGTACTCTCAACAATTTTTGGAGCATACAAAGTATCTTGAAGTTTTTGCAAAAAAAATATCTCTTTTTCAATATGTTGCTTTTTACCAAATTTAATCATTACTTTTTTTTTAGTTTGAAGATGTTGAGCTTGCAGAATATGAGAGTGCCTTCCTCTATCAAATCTTAATATGTTTGAATATGAATTTTCAAAGATATGTTGTAATACTAACGCAGGTTGCACCTTATATATTAATAACTCTTCAAAAAAGTGATTTTGTGTTGCTATTAATTCAAATTCTAATCCATTTCCTACTATACAATCCTCCACAACATTTGGTTGAGTAAGAGATGAGATAAGTATGTAAATTTGAGTCTGAGAATGAATATAATTATGTGAAGAGTCTAAAAATTGATTTGTCACTTCAAATCCTGCTTTTCCACCATATAAAGCCTTATCTTCAATACAGAGCTTATCAAATCTATCTCCATCTTCACAAGGTAAGTACGGAGTATTAAAAATAATACTGTCAAATACTTCTTGTTCAAAAGGTTCTAAAAATGAACCAACTTTTGCAGTAATTGAGATATTTTTTTGCTTAGCAAGTCTAAGAGTATCCTCAACTGCTTTTGGGTTTATATCAGTTGCATATGCTTCAATTTCATTTGAAAATTCTTCTTTTAATGTTGTAATAATCTCTCCACTCCCACACCCCACCTCGCAAATTTTTAAGGGTAAGTTTGAGAAATTAGTTTGGAGTTGTTGTTTGAGATGCTCTTTAGTGGTTTGAAGGAGGAGATATGTATCTTCAGCAGGCTGATATGTCATACTTTTGATCAATATTTCAATATTTATAAAGTATATCGTAAAATTTTTAAATTGTTAACTTCTGCAAATACAATGACTCAATTAACTCAAGTAGAAGAATTTAGAAAACTAGCATTTGATAGAATAGGAGCAATTTTAAAAAGTAAAGGAATTGAAAATACTCTTTTAAGAGCCCAATTAAGTAGAGATTTTATTGATGTACTTAGTTTGTTAGAAGAACCCTCAAGAACTCCTCTAAATGATTTTGCAAATGATCAAATATCCATAACTCAATTAAGAGATGGCTCATATTTTTGGGGAGGAGTTTTTTGTGATAGACTTAGAAAAAGTCAACTAACGCCCCAACATTTTTCAGGAACTTTAAGTTTAGCATATTCTCAAATACCTCAATTGTATGGTGGACTTGTAGATAAAACAGATGATATTTTAGAAGCATTTTATAGAGCACATAAAAGTTTAGATGAACCTGAAAGAGGAGTAATAAGATTATTTAATTAATATGAATATTTGAGTAATAATCTTAACTTGATTCTTTATAAATATATACTCTTGTATGATAATTTCTGAAAATTATTTTAAATATTTATGTTTTATATATATCAAATAAGAAAGAATTAAATGATACTTCATCCCCTTTAATATAAGATAAGGAAATTTCTCTTTTTAAGTGTGAAATATCTTTTTGATTTGCATATTTTTTAAAAATACTCAGCCTTTTCTCAAAACTAATTTTAGATAATTCTTGATGTAAGGTAGATAAATCATTAAAAGTAAAGTTAAGTATTAATATTTTTAAAACATATAACCAAGCTCTATAGTAGTTTTTCTCAGAATTGGGAACCCCTGAGTTAGTTTCTCCATATAAAGTTATAGTCGCTTCATTTTTTACATTATTGATAAAAACTGTAAGTTGTACTAATGTAGATTGAAGAGGATAATATAATACTTCTCCCAATAAGGTTAATATCTCATCATTCATAGTCTCAGAGTGTATTTTATTTCTAAAAAAATGAATAAATTCATGAAAGAAAAAAGCTTCTAATACCAATGGGTTTGTAGAGATTTCATTCTGGCAGATATCAGTATCTACTAAAATTATAGGATGAGAATCATTGTCTAAAGCAAATCTACCTAAACCTTCTTGAATCACAAACTTAAAAGGAATATTACTATCTATATTAAAACATTTATCAATATTAGTAAGAACTCTCCTAATTAATTCTACTAATTTATATAAAAATTGAGTTGATAAACTCATATTTCTAATCAATGAAAAAACGTAGATTCTATTACTGTCAGAGAATAAAATATTATCTGTTATAATTTTATTCTTAACCAAGTCAATATTATATTTACTTAGATAAATAATATACTTATCTTCTTCATCTTTATTAATTAAAGTTATCATTATATATCTAATTCATCTACAAATTTAGCATTTTCAATAATAAAATCTTTTCTTGGTTCAACTTTATCTCCCATTAACATAGAGAAAATCTCATCTGCTTCAATAGCATCATCAATAGTTACTTTTTTCAAATGTCTTGTTTGAGGATCTAGTGTAGTCTCCCATAATTGATCAGGATTCATCTCTCCTAAACCTTTATATCTTTGAATTTCAAATTTCTCATTTGAATGAGTAGTTCTATATTGTGTAAGTTGGTCTTCATCTTGAATCCAAATTTTCTTTTGCCCTTTTTTAATTCCATACAATGGAGGCATTGCAATATACACGTGACCTTTTAAAATTAATTCTCTGAAGTGTCTAAATAGTAATGTTAAAATTAATGTTGCAATGTGAGAACCATCAATATCAGCATCCGCCATGATAATTACTTTGTGATATCTCAACTTCTCATAATCTACTTGTTCTCCAAATCCCATGCCTAGAGCAGTAATTAATGTTTTAATTTCTTCATTTTCAAGCATTTTTACTAGTCGTGCTTTTTCAACATTAAGCGGTTTTCCTCTAAGTGGTAAAATTGCTTGAGTCATTCTATCTCTTCCTTGTTTTGCTGAACCCCCCGCCGAGTCTCCCTCTACAATAAATAATTCAGCTTCTTTAGGGTCTCTAATTGAGCAATCAGCAAGTTTTCCTGGCATTGATGAAAAGTCCAAAGCTGATTTTCTTCTCACTAAATCTCTTGCTTTTTTAGCAGCTTCTCTTGCTTTATTTGCACTTAGTGATTTTTCAATAATTGCTTGAGCGGCTTTAGGATTCTCATCTAAATACATATAAATTTTTTCAAAAAAGACTTGTTGCACAATTCCTTGGACTTCAGGATTTCCAAGTTTATCTTTAGTTTGTCCTTCAAATTGTGGCTCTGGAACTCTCACTGAAACAATTGCAGTGATTCCCTCTCTCACATCTTCTCCTGTAAGTGCTACTTTTTTATCCGCAGCTTTTCCATTGACATTGAGATAATCTTTAATTGCTTTAGTAATTGAGAGTTTAAATCCACTAATATGTGTCCCACCACCTGGTGTTGTTACGTTATTTACAAATCCTTCAATAACTTCATTAAATGAGTTTGTATAAGTAAGTGCGATATCTACTTCTACATCATCTTTTTCACCAGTTACAAAAATAGTATCTTTAATAATTTTCTTGGAATTTTGAGTAATTTCATCTACATATTGAGCAATTCCTCCTTCAAAATGAAATACTTCTTCAATCATTTCTTCGGGTCGTTCATCTCTAAAAATAATTGTGACATTAGGATTTAAGAATGCAAATTCTCTGTACTTTTTACGCATAGTTTTATAATCATATTCAATAGTTTGAAAAATAGTATCATCTGCTAAAAATGTTACTCTTGTACCCGTTTGTTTAGTGAGTCCAATTTCTTGCAATCCTTTTCTTGCTTTTTGATTTTCAAACTCAAGCAAATATTCTTTTCCATTTTTATGAATCTCAACTTTCATCCATTTTGATAGAGCATTTACTACACTTGAACCTACTCCGTGAAGACCTCCTGAAACTTTATATGAACCTTTATCAAACTTACCTCCTGCATGAAGAACTGTAAAAATAATTTCTGCAGCTGACTTTCCTTTGGAGTGTGCATCAACTGGAACACCTCTTCCATTATCTCCAACACTTACAGAATTATCTTTGTGGATAGTAATATCAATTTTATCACAGTGTCCCGCTAAAGCTTCATCCATTGCATTATCTACCAACTCTTTTACTAAATGATGAAGACCATTAATTCCTGTCCCTCCAATATACATTCCAGGTCTTTTCCTCACTGCTTCAAGACCTTCTAAAACTTTAATATTTTTTGCTCCATAATCCTCTGACATACTTAGAAATCTTATTTTTTACATTTAAATCTTTGTCACTAAGAGAAGAAAATACACAAATTTCATCATTAAAAAACAATAAATTATTCTAAATTTAATCTTAATCCTAAATCATGCCTTCGAAATCCTAAAGATTCATACAAGCTTAATGCATGAGAGTTCTTTTCTCTAACTCCTAGAACCACTTTGTAACAGTTCTCTTCTTTTGCAATTTTTAAAAGTTTCTCCATTACTTTTCGTCCATAACCGCCTCTTCTACTTTCTTGTGCTACATATACATCTTCAATAAAACCAAATGGTCTTGGGTTTTTATTTTTTAATACATAAAGTGTACCTCTTGCTATTTCGTTATTGTTATAGTCAAGCTCTTTGACTAAAATTCCTTTAATTCCAATTATATTTTCTAATCTCATTTTTATCTTACAGTCACACTTTTTGCTAAATTTCTAGGTCTATCAGGATTATTTCCTCTCTCACATGCACACTCAAATGCTAATAATTGAACATACAAAGTATATTGAATTTTACGTGAAATAACACTCTCATAAAAATAGTTTTTATCACTAAATAAAGGAGGAATGAATATTTTTGCTCCTCTACTTCTACATTCCTCAATATAAGTTTCTTGAATATTTGAGAGTACAATTACAGGAGTTCCTTCTTCAACTAATGCTAAACTTCCGTGTTTTAATTCTCCTGCTACATATCCATTAGCATTGTTATAATTGACTTCTTTAAGTTTTAATGCTCCTTCTAAACTAAGGGGATAAAACTCTTTTTTTCCAATAAAAAAAATATTTTTTATATAAGAAATCTCTTGTACATCAAGAAGAATTTGATTATAATTTTGTGAAATATATTCTAATATTAGTAGTTCAAATTTTTTAAATTGATTGACCAAATGATTCATTAGTCGAGTTTGAAATTTTTTTATATCTTTTTCTCTAAATTCTTCGCTGTTTTCTCCAACATTTTTTTTTTTGATTTTATTCCTACTTTCATTATTATTAGTAATATAATTATGAATTTCTTCTAAAATATATGAAATCAATAATTGATGCATAAATGCTTTTGTTGAAGCAACTGCAACCTCTCTTCCACAATTTAAGTACAAAGATGTTAAAGCCATTCTATCAAGAGTTGAATATTGAGTATTAGTAATAGTTACTATTTCAAATTGGCCTTGTTTAATTTGATTATTAGTTTTTTTAGATTTAATTCCATTCAAACTCTCTTTTAAATCGCTAAGAGGATAAATAATATCAGCAGTTTCTCCTGATTGGGAAAATACTATAACAAGTGTTGATTTTTCTCTCTTATATTCTTGAAGTATTACTTCTTTATATGAATCAAATTCACTTGCAACACAACAATAAGACATAATAGATTGTTCAAGTAAAGAGTAGTGTAATTCTAATCCTGCATAATATGAAGTTCCAGCTCCTATAATATATATTGAATCTGCTAAGAGTATTTTTTGATATAATTCAATTGAAGAATTTATATGTTCTTGAGTTATAAGATTCATACAATTTGATTGTTCTAGTATTTCTTGAACCATTGAATAATGTAGTTTATCATTTGAAGATTTCAATATTTTATATGAAATTTTTTCTAGTAATTTACTTTTTTTAGAACTATGTCTTAAGAAATCAAATAAAATTGACTCACTATCTAAACTCTGTAAATTTTGAATATTTTGCAAAGTATTAACATTTTTATTCACTGGTGTACACTCAATGTATTTTGAGAACTCTTCTCCTTTAATATTTAGTTCTTCAATAAATTGTAAATTTCGCTGAGTATAATATTGAAATTGTATTAATGAGAGAAAACTTTTATGAGTGCTGTTTTTATCAAAATTATTCTTTTCAATATTATTCAAACTTAGTATATATAATTCCTTATCTTCAATAATTTTATACTCATCTACAAACTCTTGAAGTAATAAATTATCTGAGCAAATATACATCTGTTCCTCTTTATAATTAATACCAAGTATAAGAGGATTTCCTCTTTTATACACCACAAGAAAATTATTATATACTATTGTACATGCAAAGTTTCCTTTAAGTTTTGAAAATATATTTGAACATAATGTATGCAATTGAATATCTGAATTCTCTTCTAACTCCTGTTGAAATAATGCAACTATAACTTCAGTGTCAGTTTGAGAATTAAAATTATATTCTTTTAAATATACATTTTTTAAGTTATCACTATTCTCAACAATTCCATTCATAACAATTTGAAATTTATTATCTTGAGATGAATGGGGATGAGCATTTTGAACACTTACTCCTCCGTGTGTTGCCCAACGGGTATGAGCTATTTGAATAGTACTTTTTTCATGTAAATTAATATGATTATCAGTAATAACTCCTACATCTTTGACTATTTTCAAATCATCTGTGTTCTCTACATTTGTTGTATTTACGCTTAAAACTCCAAATGAATCATATCCCCTATATTCAAGACCTCTAAGTTTTGAAGTTATTTCAAAACTTGAAATTTGTTTTCCTATTCTTGCGATAATTCCACACATATATACATTAAAACTCTTTTTTATTTAAATTCAATTAAAAAAATTATAAAAGTATTAAAAGAAAAATTATAATGGGTAATTTTATAAATATTATATTCATACATTATATATGAAAATAGTTAATAAAGGAAGTAGAGGTGAATATTTATCTTTACAAACACAACAATTAAAGTCTCAAAGTTTAGGAATTTTAAAAAATGAGATAGTGCAAAAAATATTACATTCAATTAGACATATTGAAAAGTATCCTAAACAAATTGCAAAAGAATTAAAAATTCATGAACAAAATATTTATTATTATATTAAAAAATTAGAAAAACATAACATTATCTCCCTTCAAAGAACTGAAGATATTAATGGCACAAATGCACAATTTTACAAATTACGCTCTGCTTCATTTTTTGTTCAATTTGATGAATTTGAAAAAGGAAGAGTAGATAAGGAAAAAGTATCGTCTTATTTTGATAATTTTATTGTTGATGGGAAACTAAATGCTATAATTGTAGTAGGAAGTCCTGAACCACATGGACCTAATAATGCAGTTGCAAAAGATGGGTATTTTGGAATGAGCTTTTGTTTATTTTTAGGAAGTTATCTCTCATCTCTAAATAATTTACAAGTAAAACTTGATACCCAGATTACTGAGCAAGATTTAAAAGAGAATAATATTATTTCAATTGGAGGATTTATTGTAAACTCCATTACTGAAAAATTAAATAAAAAATCTCCAATAGTAATGACTAAAGAGAAAACTGTCATTTCTTCTATTTCAAATAAAGTGTATAATGACACTAATATTGGCGTAGTTTCTAAATTTAAAAATCCATATAATAAGAGAAAAGAAGTACTCATAATATCAGGAATTGGAATTAAAGGAACTCAAACCGGAGTACTTTCATTTCTACATCATTTTGAACAAATAGAAAGAGGAAATACTACAAATGACAAATTTAAATGTAATGTCTTTCAAGGAAAAGATTATTATTCAAGAGGAGAAATTAGTAAAATTGATGTATTGGAGTAAATCTAATTCTCAAAAAAAATTTAAATGTAAAAATTAGGCTTATTAATTATTTAAAACTAATTTAAAAATAATATCTGCTCTATTATCCATTATAGAGCACCTCTATTTCAGCAATAATATTCATAATTTCTGTCCTTGTAAAAGAATCTATTTTAAATATTGAAGTAAATTGTTCCAAATCTTCTTGAATTTTAATTAATTCTTCATCAGTGAGATAATCTTTTTTCATTATAGAAATTATTTTTTTTAACTCTTCTTTAGGTTTAAAACTTAAATCTTCAACTAGTGATTCTAATGTTTCAACAAAATATTCAATTTCAGTATCCATTTTTATTTGTATATATTTGAATTACTTCTTGGGTTTTTCTTATAACTTCACAACTATCATTTATAGCTGTCGTTACAATTTTAAGTAATTGTGGTGTTTGAGCTTCAATTTCAACAAGAACTTGTGAGTTTACATTGTCAACTGAAATCTCAATACTAATTTGCTTATTCTTAAAATCATAATCTTCGCTTTTGAGTAGTTCGTATAATTCCTTTGAGTTTTTTGATTTATATCTTAATGTAGCACTACATTTCATCTTGCTTTAACAATTTGAGAAACTTCTGGTTTCATTTTTTGAAAAATTTTTGAATCACAAAATGGACATCTTACTCTTCTCCCTCTAATATTTTCAGGAACTTCTTTTTTACAATTAAAACATTTATATATTACCATTTTAGTTGAGATTATAATTTAATTATTAGTATTATTTACTAAAATATTTATCTTAAAAACTTATAACTTTTAATATGGTTTATATGCTTTTCCAACAAATACTTTTTCACAGGAACTACATTTCCAGATTCCGTATGCTATTCTTTTAACTTTTCCTTCTTTCCCACAATATGGGCACTTGTGTTTAGCTCTTGAAGTTGATTCAACGGTATTTACTTTTTTTCTCAGCATATTACCATATCTAACACCAAATCTTCCAGCTGAATTTGATACTTTTTTTGTCATTAATTATATAAGAATTAAAAACACTTTATAAATATTGTGTGATATTCATTTCTCTTGATATTTATAAATGAATTTTTATTGAATATAAAAAATTCAATTATTTTAATTACGAGTCAAGCAAAGATTTATAAAATGTTTACAATTTATTTAAATATGATTAATTTAAATAGTATAGCACCAAGTTTTAAAGCAATGGCTTTTGTAGACCATAACTTTAAAGAGATTAGTTTTGAAGAATATAAAGGAAAATTTGTAGTTTTATTTTTTTATCCTGCTGATTTTACATTTGTTTGTCCAACAGAAATAGAGGATGTTGCAAATTATAAAGAAGAATTAGATACATTAGGGGTTGAAGTATTATTTATATCAACTGATACACATTTTGTACACGCTGCTTGGCATAGTTCTTCTCCAAGAATTTCAAAAATTACATCTCCTATGATTGCTGATCCAACACACACCATTTCAAAAGCATATGAAGTATTACGAGAAAATGAAGGAGTTGCTAATAGAGCGACATTTATTATTGACCCTGAACAAAAAATTAAATCTATTGAAATTACTGATGAACCTATTGGAAGAGATGCTTAGAAAAATTAAAGCACTTATTTATGCTAGAAATAATCCAGGTCAAGCATGCCCTGCTAAATGGGAAGAAGGAGAAGATAATTTAAAACCAGGATTAGATTTAGTAGGAAAATTATAGTTTTTCTATATCTACTTCCTTCCAATTTTTAAAATATTTATATACTGAGATTCCAATTTCTTTTTCTATATCTTTAATATTTTTAAAATCTTCTGTATCATAATTAATTGCACAACACTTAGTAATTCCTGCTCTTAAACCTGCTTCAATTCCTGTTTTAGCATCATCAAATAAAACTACTTCATCTGCTCTAAGCTGTAATATTTCTAGTCCTTTAATCCATGCATCAGAAGAAGGTTTTCTTTTTTCATATTCGTCTCTTCCAAACCCTTGAATATCTAAATGTGCTTTTTTTAAAATTCTTTGAACATGCTCACTTGTTCCACCTGAACAAATTATACATTTAAGTTCTAAATTTTTACATTTCTCATAAAACTCTCTAAATCCTCTAATTACTTCAACTTCTTCCTCTTCTTCAATTTGAGTTCGAATACTTTTAGATTCTTCATATAATGTTGAAGGAGAGTATATTTGAGTTTTTATATCATTTTTTTCCAGTATAAGTTTAAATATTAACTCAGTTCCAAGCGATTTATAGGTTCTCTCCCATATTTCTTGAGTAAATTTAATATTAAAATTTTTTCTTAATACTTGTTGAATACTTCTAAATCTTGATTGTTCTGAGTTTACGACTGTTCCATCAAAGTCTAGGAGAATTCCTTTAATTTTTGAATTACTGTTATTATTCTCATTGTTTTTTTCCTTGATGTTTAATTGTATTTTCATTTTTGGTATATTGTTATATTTATCCAATCTTATATTTAATTTTTAGTCGATTATGTTAGAGAGTGTTAAATTTTCAAGGAATTACGTTTTTTTTGAATTTTATTATATAATATTTGAGCCACTTCTTCAACCTCAAAATCCCCCGAATTTTCAAATACAATGAATTGTTTTTCTTCAAATCCTTCTTCTTCTGCTTCATAAAAACAGACATTCAAACTCTCAACTTCTAAATTTTCTTTAATCTTCTGTTCGTTATACCCTCTTTGTTTATATTCTTTTGTAAGTTCTTGTAATTCTCTATTTATAATAATTACAATATCAATAAATTTAGGATGAAGAAGATGAGCAAAATGTCCTTCAAAGATACTGTTTTGTGTTTGAGAAAATTTTTCTTCAATATATTCAATACATTCTTTAAGATCAAAACCAAATGTTTGAAGATCTTCAATATCTTCAAGCTTAAAATCTTGCGCAATTTCATTTAAATGAACTATTTCAAATTGTAATTTATGAGCCAGAAATTTAGCTATTGAAGTTTTTCCAACCCCTACTGAACCTGAAATTGCAATTCTCATACTATGTTTTATAGAAAATATTTTATAAAAATATGTTTTTATACGTTAATGAAGTCTATAATTACTACATTTTAATTAAAATATAGTTCAAAATTATCTTCTATCTTGAGTGTTTGAAACAATTCCACATTCTCTATAAAAATCTCCTTGAGGCATAATTTCAACATACTGCTCAAAATTAAAATTACTAACAATAGGTGAATTTGAAACTTCAAAGGTTAATAGTTCGGTAAATAACTGTTGAATTTTCTCTTGAGAAGTTTGTTTTCGTAATTGGTCCATCTCTTCTTCTTGTCTTGATTCAAATCTATTAAATGTATGAACATTTTGTAGGGCTTCTAATGTTTCTTCACTTTGCTTAGTCAATTCAACATCATTTATATTTGAATATGAATTTATGAAACTCATCGCACTTTCAATTGAAGGGTTATCTATAATATTTTCCATTTCTTGAAACTGTGCTTGTTGTCTACTTGTTGGTTCAATTTCTAATCCAGGATAATAAAAAACTGCTCTCATTTCTTCAAGTATACTTTGAATCTCTCTTTGATCCATATGATCAAAAACCATATTTGAGACTCCGTATATTGAATAAAATAATATTGAACAACCCGCTATAGTTCCAACTACTGAAGCAGTTCCTAAAACACATGCTCCAGCCCCTTTTGCAAGAGAAAACACACCTCTTCCTGCTGCATAAATTCCTCTTCTAACAGTCCTACTTACAACTGCTGCAGCTCCAACTCCAGCAGCTACATTTAAGGCACTTGGCTGAATTGCTTGGTATCTATATACTACATAATTTTTCTCAGTTACTCTAAACTCACGAGTATACAAGGAGTTGAAATAATCAAAAATAGGAGTAATTTCATTTTTAATTTGGGTATCTAGAGAAGAGGAGTATATTCTATTTTCTAATTCTAGTCTCTGATTTTCTCCACCCCTTACATCTACATAAAATAAATTGGATAATTCTCTTGCATTTTCTCTTTCATCATTTCTTTCTCTAGGAATTTCATCTTCCATAAATGAACCTAGATTTTTATATCTAAATGACTCTCTATTACTTGAATCTACATTTTCAAATTCAATTTCTGCACATACAAAACAATATGAACCTTCTCTTTGCGAGTAATCTAAAAATCGTAATTCTCCTGAACCATATCTTCTATTACATCTTAATGCAGCATCAGACAATCTAGAAAATACATATTCTTCGTCAGTATGTTCAAATATCAAAAATTCAGTCCTACAATATTGTGGAAGTCGTCCAAAGAATGTTTGTTCAGCTACTGCTAATTGTTCAATCGTTGTTCCTGAGCGTGCTATAACTGAAGCAGAAGCTTCTAGATATATTCGACACGCAGCATCTTGAGAAGCAGTCACTAATTGTTCTCCTGTAGAACCTATTACATTTATCATAAGGACCAAGATTAAAATTGATATTAAAAATGAAGCTAATACGACTAAAGACATCGTTTGAGATTTTTTATTTTGTTGATGAATTTTATCTATATGAGAACTTGTTTTATGAATTTGTATATTTTTAATTAGTTTTATCATTGTTTATTACCTCACATGTTCATCAATATTTGAATTTTCTAACAATATATCAAACTCATCATAAGAGAGTTCGATTGGAATTGTCTCTATTTGAATATTTCCTTGAGTATCCATTTTAGGAAAAATAAATTCTTTTCTAAGACTTAAGTCATTCTCATCTATTTCTCTTTCTATGTATTGTGTATTTATAGTAAGCAATGCAGGGGAATAAATAGTATTTCCATTTTCTAATTCTTTTTTTTCAAAAATAAGTCTATTTGTAGTTTTAGTTCTCAAATAAAATATAGTTTGATAATTTCCACTTATCTCACTTTGATGTGGAACTAATACAACATCAAAATTTTTAATTTCTTCTCTTACTTTTGAAGTTCTTAACTCTTGTGAATCATATATTGAGTATAGTAATTGTTCAAAAAAGAGTTCATATTCTATATTAATATTTTCATTTGGAAAATTAAAATTGACAACGTTTCTAGATCTACTTGGGTTTAATATATCATATGAAATTGCTGTATTAAGATCTACGATACTAAACTCTAAATGAGTTAATTTAATATCTGAATTTGGATATATTTCACCATTAATTCTCTCTATTTGAGGGGTCATAAACATTGTATTTAAAATGTAGTCTTGTGAATTAATTTCAATTTGAGGATTAAATTTTCCAGGATTATTAAACTCATCAATTAAAGTAAAATATGAAAAAAATGAAGGTTGTAAAACATTACTTGTTCTTCTATTACTTGCTAACACTTTAGGTGTAAGATATACTTCAAAGTTTGGGTGTAATATATTATCAAATAAATACTGATGAATTTCTAATTCTATTAAATTTAAATGTTCACATCTTCTATTTCTAAAAATAATATAAGGGCAATTTGCTTGAACTTTGTTTAGTTCATTAAAAGGGAGAATTCTATCTCCAAGTCTAAATTCTAAACTCCCAAGACTATTTCGATGAAGTAAAAAATCATGCTCATCTTTAACTACATAAAACCCTCTATGTTGGGTGTCCTGAGTATGAATATAAAAAGCTAATTGTTGTCGTCTTTGCTGCTGAGAATTTTGAGTGTTAAATTCAATAATATAATTACATAGAGAATTCTCATCAATAGTAATTTGATCTCTAGAAATACTACACTCCTGAGTAGGCGGTAAATTTGGTCGCTCATAGAAAAAGTTTTCTTCTGTATTTGCATTTACGTATTGAACTATCGTTTCATCAGGAACTCTTTGAAAAAAATCAAAAAAATTAAACTGGTTATTTGTAATAAATCTATCCTCTTCTTCTAAGTCTTTAATTTCAATCTCTAAAGATGCTTTTTCAGGAGGAAACATATTTGAAAAAAATTCACCACAAAATGAGATAAATGATTCTTTAATTTCTTCTCTTCTCTCATTTAATCCTAAAGAAAATATATATGAAGTTTGAGAATCTTGTCTAAGTTCTTGGCAAAAATTTCTCTCACCTAAATATTCACTTCCACATTGATACCCCGAATTCCAATAAATATTACTTCTAATTCTCATATCTTCTCTAGAATCACCTTCAAATTCAACAAATGCAGTACACATTATTCCTTTTGTATTAAGAGGAGAGTTGGGATTATCTGGACTTAATTGATCAGTAAAAGATGCAATATTACATGTATTTAATATACTCAATTCATCAGCATTTGTAATTAATGGACCAAAATAATTTCCTTGATATGATACAAATCCAAAAGAGTATAAATTTCTATCCCATGTATTTGTTGGAACATCCCTTCCTAATCTCTCGTTTATACTATTTAATAAATTCTCATGAAACCTACTTCCTGGTTTTAATACAAAATCATTTCCTTCTCTTACTAAATATGAAATATGATATCCTGATTTAGAATCTCCAAAAAATACATTTGAAGATCTTATGAGTAATGAGGATTCGTATATCCCACTTGGAATTAAAAAAATAATATTTACATCATCATCTTGCGAAATCGAATTATCTATAGTAAAAGAACGCATATCTATAGAATTCGCAAATAAACGATTATTAAACGAATTAAAATCTGAATCTAACTCTCTTGCAACTAATCTTTGATAATCTTCATACGTTATTAATCCTGCATATTCTGAAGTGATTACTATTACATAAGAATCCCTATTTGATTCCATGATTTGAGGATTTGCTAAATAAGATAACTTTAATTCTTCCATGCATTGTATACTTGAACTCTCAACTCGTTCATCCATATAATCAACAAAATCCACAATACTATAAACAACATCCATTGCAACATCTCGATTATAATCTTCAACTTGAAATATATTATAAATTGGTAAAATAACTAAAAGTAAAAATGCAATACCAATGAGCATTTGAAGAAGAATAAAATTTGGAATGTCTGTTACTTGAGACTTTTTATATTTGCAATAAGTATCAAAATATTCTTTAAAAGATAACATATATAATACTAATTATCAGTTTGTAATCTTTAAATATATTATCTGTCATTACGTTTAGGATACATCATAGATAGTGTGAGTTTACCATGGCTTTAACAATTTAATTTACAATAATTCAATTTTGTAATAATTTAATTCTAGTACTGAGTCCTTGATTTCTACTGGAAACTGATTTGATGAGAATAGACTAAATAATTAGAGTTTGAATATACAGTATTAATTTTTGAATGTCTAATTTTAGATTTTGAATACATAAAATTATAATTTAAATATCAAATATATGATACTAGATTTTAAGTGAGTAAAGTTTAAATTTGAAGATAAAAAGCTATAGTTTAAATAAATAATCTTTAATAATATTAAAATGAAATGTTTGTTTTTCTTTATTTTCTTCATTAATAGCTGTAATATATTGTTTTTGTATAGATTTGATAGTATATTTAATTCCTTTTATTTGAACTATATCTTTGGGTTTTAAATTATATATTGCAGCAAGAAGAGAGTGTCTATATAAGTCCTTACCTTTTAGCTTATTTCTTCCCATGATTTTTTTAGAATGCGTAAATATGCAAAAAAAATGTTCATTGATGACTCTTTTAAGCTTGTGAATATCATTAATGTTGGCTAAATAGATATCAAACCCATCCAGATTGTCTTCTATTTTATTAATTAATAATTTAACATTTCTTAAAATATATTTAAGTTTAAAGTATGCTAAATCATACTCTGATATTAATATTTCATTATATTTTATATCTTTGTTAGAATAAATTGTTTGAGTTGCTTTATTTTCATATAATAAATACGTCTGTTCTATCTCATTTAACTTTTTATTGATATCTTCTTTATTATAAAAATATAATCTAAATTGAACTCTGCATTCATAATAGTCATCATGCATTTTTTTACTAATTGGAGACATTTTCTGCTCCATTTCTAATTCCACTTGAAATGAATCTTTTATAATAACCATATTTATATTTGTACCTTATAATTTAAATTATTATTTATTATTTATAAATGATACTACTATTAATAACATTAATTTTTATCTATTAAATTTTTTATAGAGACTATATAAAGCGATATTATAAATATGTCATAAGTAATCGTGAAAGAAATTTTACAAATAATATAATAAAATTATTAACATTAAAAAGAACTATAAAAATTTACAACTAATCATTAATAATATTTTTATTAATATATTTAACTAATATTAATTTTTAAATTTTAAAGATAAAGTTAAAATCAAGTATTGATACTAACAACTTAAATCTAAATCTAAATCTAAATCTAATCTCAAAATTAAAAAATACTATTAAAAATACTATTGAAAATTTATAACTTAGAAATTTATCATATATATTTTAATATTTTATTTTGTGTTGTTTAATCTATTGTTTATTTAATTTTTTTTGCATTTATTTCAAATTTACTTTTATTTATTATTTTATCATATTTATTTTTATTTAAGTTCTATTTATATATTGTATTATATTTGTTTCAATTTTTATTTATATTATACCAATATTTACATTTGAATTCGTACTTCTCTACTTTAAAGTCTATTTTTATTCTCACTTTATTTTTATATTTTTCTTATCTTTACTTTACTTCTTCCCTTATTATTTTTTAATCATTTATTATTTTTATATTACTTTACACCACATTTACATTCACATATTTATTATTTATACTAAAAATAGTGTTTTAATAATGTATTTATTTCTTTTGCAGATACATATTTGTTTAAATTATATCTAAATTAGTATATACAATTATAAGACTATATTTAAGTTTATTTAGACAAAATTTAGACAAGACTTAGAATTAAATCTCATTAATTTAAATTATTAAAATTTTAAAAATTCAACTTTAAAGTCTGAATTCCCTACTTAAACTAAGGTTTCAAACAAATTTTAGTTGTTTAATATTACTTGTTTTTAGTTATTTCTAATTGTATATTTTATCATTTTAGACAAGTTTTAGACAATTATTAAACGAGTTTATTTTTATTTTAGACAAGTTTTAGACAATTATTAGAATTTTTCATTAAAATAAAACCATAAATTTTGTTTTTTGTCATTTCCAGTAGAAATTAAGGTCTTAGTCTTTTGTAAAAAATTTAAGAATTATTATTAAAGATATTATTTTATGAATTTGGTATTAATAAAATTCAAATTGAAAATACGTAAGTTTATAAATATACTAATCATATATACATTAATTAGTTATAAGACTCTTTACTTAAGTGTCATATTGATTTGTTTGTGATTGCTATACATATCTTTATAGGTAGGTTTAGATGGAAAAATTAAATTTACATGTTAAAAATATTAAATATTACATAAAATTTCAATCAAGTAGTTTATAGTTATTAACTATAGATATAAAATGAAATTTGTGTGAGGATTAAGTTTAATTTTTCTAAGTGTATAAATAAAAGTAAACAAATTAAGAATATTAGGTAAAGATTTTTAAGCTTTTTTTAGGGAAAAATGAAAGAAGTTGAATTAAAAGTTAGAAATATTAACAAGCAAGACATCATTGATAAAATTACTGAAATTGGGGCGGTGAGAGTTTTTAGCGGGAAAGTTATTGATTTTAGATTTGATACCCCAGATAGAGATTTATCTAGGCAAGGAAAGGCGTTGAGAATTAGGCAAAAAGGCTCATATATATATTTAAATTTAAAAGGAAAAAAAAAATCTAAGGAGAGTATTATAGGAAGAGATGAAATCGGAGTTAAAATATCTAATTTTAAAACAATGCAGAGAATTTTACATGAATTAGGCTATATTAAAATTTTTGAACTTGTTAAATATAGAACACAATTTAGGTTTAAAGATATCACTTTTGATATTGATGAATATGCAGGATTAGACCCCATTTTAGAAATTGAGAGTAATTCATATGAAAAAGTTAGAGAGTATGTGGATTTATTAAACATTCAAGAGGAAGACATAGGAAGAGTATACATTAGAGAAATATTGGAGGCTAAGAGAACAATTTCCACAAAAGAATTTTTAGATAGTAAGTATAAAAAAGATAAATATCGATATTCTCCCAAACATTCCAAAATTAAACAAGATAAGGAGGAAGATGATTTAGATTGTGATGACTAATATATTTAATATTTATAATTTTGTTTGATTTTATAATTAAAATTACTTAAATCCACCCTGTGGATTCAAGTTGATAACTTATCTTTAGATTAATGTTTTGAAGATTTTTTTCTTTAATAATTGAGTAAATCGTATTAAATGCTTTATTATAAGAATTTACATTTTCAGATATGTGACTTAAAATAATTGTTTGATTTTCTTTAATAAATTTAGAACATAATTCAGCTGCTTGGGAATTTGAAAGGTGTCCAAGAGGAGATTGTAATCTTTGAATATAAGAATGGTGCATATTTGAAGTTTTAAGAAGTTCATTATCATAATTAGTTTCTAAAAAGACAATATCACTTAATTGTAAAATATTACACTGAATGGGATTAAATTCTCCTAGATCTGTAAATATGGCAATTCTTTTTTGATGTTGTGTATCTTCAATTGTAAAACTTAAAGGCTCTCTTCCATCATGTGCTTTTTGAATTCCAGTGATAGTTAGAGTTGATTCAACAATAATTTTTTGATTATTAGATATAAATTGGGTATTTGAAAAATTAATGTTTAAAACTTCATTAGTTCCTTTAGAAATGATAAGTTGAAGATGAGGATGTAATTTTAATGTTTGTTCTAGTCCTTTGATATGGTCGCTATGCTCGTGTGTTATAATTAAATGTGTAATTTGTTCAAATGAAATTTGTTCTTTTTCTAGCATTTGAGAAAGTTGTTTATAAGAAAATCCACAATCAATCATAATATATTTAATAACATTTTCAAGTCGATATTTTACAAGATAACAATTTCCACAAGAACCTGTTGAGAGAGCGTTAATTTGAATCATATATGTATTTTTTGAAAATTACTTTTTAAAAATTTGTAATATGTAATTTGTAATTTTGTTTTTTGAATTTAATATTTTTAAAAGTTAATTTTTAATATTTTAAATCAGTTGTAAGTTAGAATTTTGATTTGAATTCTTTTTGATTTAAATTTTAGTATTTTTATTTTTTAATTAATGTTTAAAATACATATTAAACTATTATCTAATTTACCAATATTAATACTAAATATTTTAAAAGATTGAGTTTTATTATATATAGATGGTTCGGGATAATACTAATAATAATGGAGAAAGTAATTCAGATTTTGAAAATGTTCATTGGGCTGATAATTCTGCTCAAAGAGTATTGGATAAATTTCCTAATGAAGAGGTGTATACAGTTGCAAGTGGAATTACTCCAAGTGGATATATTCATATTGGAAATTTTAGAGAAGTGATTACCACAGAGATTGTGAGAAGAGCCTTAGTTGATAAGGGAGTACAAACAAAATTTATTTATTCTTGGGATAGTTATGATGCGTTTCGTAAAGTTCCAAATGATGTTCCTTCAAATTGGGACAGATATTTGAGAATGCCTGTGGGGAGTGTTCCAAATCCGTTTGAGAGTGAAGTTGAGTCGTATGGTGAGCATTTTATCAAGCTATTTGAAGAAGAAACTCAGCCGTTTCATTTTCCAATTGAATTTCAAAAACAACACGAGATTCAAACTTCGGGTGTGTATGCAGATTCTATTAAACAAATTTTAAATTCTAAAGATATTGTAATTGAAGAGCTTAATAAATATAGGGGAGAAGATCAACAATTACCTCCTACGTGGTGGCCTTTAGATGTGTATGATGATGTAACACAAAAAGATACGAATGAAATTTTAGAGTTTGATGGTGAGTATACTATTACGTATAAGGTAAAAGAGGAAGGGGGGCTAAAAGGGGTTGTAAAGAGTGTGAATTTTAAAGAGGATTCTCGAGTGAAGCTCAGATGGAAAGCAGATTGGCCTATGAGATGGAATCATTTTAAAGTATGTTTTGAGCCTGGTGGAAAAGATCATTCAACTCCTGGAAGTTCGTACACTGTTGGAAAAGAGATTGTAAAAAGAGTATTTAATAGAGAAGCTCCGGTGTATACGATGTATGATTTTGTACTAAAAAAAGGAGAAGGTGGAAAAATTTCTTCTTCAAAAGGAGGAGCCTTGCGTGTAAGAGATGTGCTTGAAGTGTATACTCCAGAGATGGTATTATTTTTATTTGCAGGAACGCGACCTAATTCAGAAATTCATATGAGTTTTGATATAGATGTTATTAAATTATATGAAGATTTTGATAAGTTAGAGCGATTATATTTTGGACTTGAAGAGGAGAAAAATGAGAAGCAACGAGCAAATAAACTTAGACAATATGAACTCTCTTTACCAAATGGAGTTGAAGTACCTCAAGAATTACCTATTCAACCTTCATTTAGACATTTAACAGTTCTTGCACAAACACATAATTTTGAATTCGATAAAGTTGAAGCGTATTATAAGGAGGAGTTGAAGACAGATTTTGATAAAAGAAGATTACAAGAACGATTTGAGTGTGCAAAGAATTGGCTTGAGAATTATGCTCCTGATGAATTTGTGTTTTCAGTGGTTAGAGAATTATCTACTATGACTTCTGAAGAAGAAAAAGCAATGAGATATCTAAAAAAAGTATTGGAAGAATCGCAAAGTTTAGATAAGTTGATTTCATATTTTAAATCTGTAAAAGAAACTACAGGTATGGAAATGAAAGATTTTTTTAAAAACTCTTATATGATATTAATTGGAAAAGAGAAAGGTCCAAAATTAAGTTCGTTTGTGTTTGAAAATAAGGAGAAATTTTTAGAGATTTTAAATACACCGTATATTATTGATGATTTAAAATATGAGAAAATGAATAACTCAAAGAAAGAGGAAAAATCTGTGTTTT
The DNA here is from genome assembly GCA_047602745.1 of Candidatus Woesearchaeota archaeon. GTDB lineage: Archaea > Nanobdellota > Nanobdellia > Woesearchaeales > UBA583 > UBA583. Next base: position 51,498 of record JBLKOJ010000001.1, read on the forward strand.
CATCATTAAATTTACAAACAGGATTAGTAGTAGAAGTTGATGAGCATCCTGAAAGTGATACGTTATTAATTGTTAATGTTCGAGTTAATGGGGATGGTCAACGTGAAGATGTGCGGCAAATTGTATTTGGAAGTCATAATGCATATTCAAAAGAGGATTTAATGGATAAGAAAATTGTAGTACTTACTAATTTGAAATATACAAATTTTAAAGGAGTTGAGAGTCAGGGGATGATTGTTGCGTGTCAAGATACAACTCAAAACAAATTTGGAGTATTATTTTCTGAGTTAAATATTGGAGAAAATTTAAGAATTCAAAGAGATGGAAAAGAAGGTAATGAAGAAATTGCAAATTCACAAGAAGAGATTAAAAAAGAAGTATTCTTACAAAGCGGACTTAGAGCAGAAAAAGGAGTTGTGTATTTTGAGGATGTTAAGATAGAAGGAGTAAGAGGAGATAGGAATTTAACAGGGAAAATTATTTAAATTCATACAAATAATAAGACATTTGAAGTTGAACTATTAAGGCTTATCCATTATTTTTACTTATTGAATTTTTTTCAATATATTTTTAAATTAATACTAATTAAAATAAGTATGTTTACATTTGTATTTTCTTTGTATAAAGAAATATTTCTTTTTATTTTATATTTATTTGTACCTCTTTTTTTAGTTAACTGGTTAATGTGGGAATTATTATTTGTATTTAGTCTTATGATACTTGTAGGAGGAGGATTTTGTTATCATATTTTTTGTAAATGTATTTATAATACAAATTGGTAGATTTGAGTTTAATAATATAATATAACAAAATATATTAGAATGTTTTTAGAGTGTTTGTTATTTAGTGGCGTATCTAAATATTTAAAAAAGAAGTCTCTTTTTATACGAGTATGATTGAGATAGTATCAAATATTTTACCTAGTTTTGTAGTTAATAATATTGAATTTTTTTTATTTATTCTTGCTCTGAGTTTATTTTTATATATTAAAAGACAAAATTTAGTGCTTGCAGGGAGTTTTCCTCTTTTGTATATGCTTCAATATAAGACTACGTGGGGAATTGACTTAATGAAAAGTTGGTCTAAAAAGCATCCTACGTTTTGGAAAAACGTTGCTTATGTAAGTGTATTTTTAGGAATTGTTGGAACTATTCTAATGGTTCCATTTTTGATTTGGCAGTTATTTTTTATTGTAGATCAAGGCTTTGATAGTGGAGGAGGGTTAGTATTACCAATTAATACGGGTGAATCTCAAGCAGGAGATATTTCAGGTGTGATATTTTATGTTCCTTTTTGGTATTGGTTAATTGTATTATTATTTGTAGCAACGGTGCATGAGTTTGGTCATGGTGTGATTGCTGAACGTTTTAAGGTTAAAATTAAATCATCTGGGTTTGCATTTTTAGGTATTATTGCACCAATTATTCCAGCAGCGTTTGTAGAACCGGATATGGAGGATTTAGGTAGGAAGAAGAGGTGGCAACAAATTGCAGTGTTAGGAGCAGGACCACTTGCCAATGTGTTTTTTGCATTCATTTTTTTAGGAATGATTTTTGGACTTGGAGTATATGCAAATAACATTTATGAAGATAGAGGGGTTGGATTTGATGAAATTAGTAATACTTCTGCGCTTTATGGATTAGTTCCATTTGAAAATGGTACTATTACTTCACTTGAAGTTGAAAATAAAACAATTAGAGATCCTCAAGAAATTTTTTCATATTTTATGATTAATTTATCTAATGAAACTGAACTTTCATTATCGATTTCTAATTTTGAATTAAATGAGGATGTGGAAGTTACGTTTACTCCTACATATAACGCAGAAGAAGAACGAGCAATGATTGGAATTTTTGGAGTGAGAAGAGATGTAGTTGCACTTGAAGGATATGAAAGACACGCAAGTTTTGCACAAAGTGCTGGAGATTGGTTATTCTGGTTTTTCTTACTAAACTTTGGAATTGGAATTATGAATTTGTTACCTCTGTGGATTACAGATGGTGGACAGATTTTACGAGTGATGTTGAATAAATATATCTCTGAGGAGAAGGCTATGATGGGAGTTCATTTGATTTCATTTATCTCATTGATATTAATTATTGTAACAATTAATCCTTCTCTTCTTCCATTTGTGGGATAATTTATTTGAATTGTTTTTTTAAACATAACCTTTATATATATGGAACAATTAGTTTATAATAATAATGGCAAAACAAACTGGAATTAGGTTGCCATCTGGTCAAGGAGGTTTGATCGGAGGGGTTGCAGAATCATATAAGACTAACTATGACTTCTCCCCAAAATTTGTGATTGTGTTCTCACTACTATGTGTTGTATTTGTGTTTCTTTTATTTAGATTAGGTTAATTTATTATTAATTATAGTGTATTAAAATAAAAGAAGACAAACGTTACTGTTGTAACTTATAATTTATAAATTAAAAATGATACCAGGAGTAAATCCAAGACAATTAAAAGCAATGATGAGACAAATGGGGATGTCTCAAGACTCTCTTGACGCAACCCAAGTTATAATTAAAACTTCAACATCAACATTAATCTTTGATAATCCTCAAGTAGAAAAAATTTCAATGCAGGGTCAAACTTCATTTCAAATTCAAGGAGAATTTAGAGAAGTTAAAGAGGAAGTTACAATTTCGATTTCACAAGAGGATATTGAGATGGTAAAAGAGCAGGCACAAGTAAGTGAAAAGAAAGCAAGAGAAGCTTTAGAAAATACTAACGGGGACATTGCTCGGGCGATCCTAGATTTGACTGAGTAAGTATTTAGTATTTATAGTATAGTTGTTAGTTAGTTATTAAAAATGGAAGAAATTTATTCAGATGTTAGATTATTACAAAGAGATTTGAACACGTTAGAACATATGATTTATGTGTCTTGTAAATTTACAAGAACAACTGAAATGTTGTATAAAGTGATGGAACAAATGGTTTCCACATATGAAAATTTTTTTGGTATAGCATACCAAGTATTACTTAGAGAACACTCAGGATTTTCAGATGCTAGTAATAAAATTCAAATGCTTACTAGAGTATTAATTGAAAGAGGGGTTGTAGCGGATTTATCTGAATATTATTTACTTAAAAAATTGTTAATTAGTGATTTTGAAGCAATGGGAGAATATAGAAGAAATCTATCTATCATTGCATTTATCGATGGAGAGGAGTATATAATTAATATTCCTAAACTTCTTGATTTTTATGAAAATTTGAAAACAGCAATTACATCACTTTCCCAAGAACAATATTAATACATATTGAGCTATGATTAATCTATTTATGCAATTATTTTTTATTTTTTATTTTAAGATTTGATTTTATTTGTTTTACAATTTTACTTATTTTTGATATTTACTTTTTAATTTATTTTGAAATTAGTTTGTATATTAATTTCTTATTGTTTGACTTTATTTTTTTAACTTAATTGTAGTGCTAAGAGATTATATAAGAATTTATCTTTTTTTAAGTATGGGAAAACTAATTGTAGTATCATCGGGGAAAGGGGGTGTTGGAAAGACAACGACTTGTGTTAATTTAGCTTCAACTCTTGCACACAGAGGATTAAATGTGGTGTTGGTTGATGGTAATTTAACAACTCCTAATGTAGGATTACATTTAGGCCTTACAAAATTTCCAATTACATTTAATGATGTATTAAAAGGAAATGCAAGTTTGGAAGATGCGATTTATGTTCATCCGCTAGGATTTAAGATATTACCTGGCAGTTTGTCAATGAGATCATTTTCAGAAGTAAATTCAAGACATTTGAAAATGTCTTTAATTGAGCTTAGAGATATGTTTGATATCGTACTTGTAGATTCTGCAGCAGGACTTGGAAATGAAGCTATGTCAATTATTAAACAAGCTGATGAATTATTAATTGTAACAAATCCAGAGCTACCCGCAATTACAGATGCATTTAAAATTATTAATCATGCAAAAGAAATTGGAATTCCAGTTAAAGGAGTGGTATTAAATAAAGTTCAAACAAGAGGTCATGATTTAGGAAATCAAGCAATTGAGAGTTTACTTGAAACACCAATTAGTATTGAAATTGATCATCACCATGATATGAGACAAGCTTTATATAAAAAAACTCCCTTTGTTCATATGAAGCCTAAACATCATGTTACTAAAAAATATCATAGTTTAGCTCACAAAGTTCACACAGGGGAATATCAGAGGAGAATTGAAGAACTAGAAGCAGAGAATACATTTTTACGTTCTATTCTTAACACATTAGGATTTGGTTCTAAATAACTTTCCTTATAATTTTAATATTCTTTTATTTTAAATAATGTTTTTTTCTTCATTAACAAATCTTAAACTGTCAATACTTTTAAGGGTACTTTGTATAACCTTTATTAAATTCTCTAGTGTACTTTGATGGCCATAACTAAACTTTAATAACTAACTTTTTCAAATATATTTTCAATTAAAACTTCAACAACTTTTTCTTTCATTTGTTTAAATCTAAAAGTTTCTATAAATTTACTAAGATATAACTTAAATATCTTATGATAATTTTACTTTAGGATTTTCTTACCCACCAGAAATATAAATCTTTATATATTTGTATAGAGTAACTTATTTAGATGCTTTGGGAGAAGAAAACTGCTAAACAGATTCGTGAGAATTCTCATCAAAGAGGATATTTGTATCTTCGCGTATCTGAGTATAAAAGAGATAAACGAACACTTAAAAGAAAACCTCGGCATTTAGGAGATGGCTCTGCACATAAAGAGCGAAATAAACATATTGTGAAAAAAGATATTTATTTAGGTAAAATTCATGAACTTACCCCTTCAAGTTTTATGTCGTTTCAAGATTATATTATATTACAACTTCAAAAAGAAAGTGATTATCTACAATATGTTTTGCATACTTCATTTGAAGAAACTGTATTTGATTTTATTTCTTATTTGCAAGAATTATATGAAATTCCTATTTCTATTTCAAAGCAAGAACTTATTCACTCCTCCTTTACTGAAGTTCTCAACCATCCTCTAGCAAAGAAAACATTTAGTCTTAAAATAGGAGGATTTTTTAACATTGTATTATTAAAACGAGTGTTTGATTTTTTTCCACTTCATACCTATGAGATTTCAAATAGAGATTTTGAATTATTTTCAAATAGATGTTTAGACGCAGGAATTTTTGATGAATACATTCAAATGGTACTATATTTAAAATTAATTAATACCAGCTCCTTAGATTCAGTAGAGGAGGAGTTAGCTTCATATTATTTAAATGGAGATATGAATATGACACTTAAAGAAAAATCGTTTGAAGATTTTATGAGAAAAATGCACAAAGAATAAAATGATGAATAAATGATTAATTAAATAGAGAGCAAACTTTTAAGAGTTTTTTTATGTATTTATTGAAAAGGTAACTTTATTTTATAAATTATAATTCTTTCTTGAAATCTGAATAGAGATGAAATTAAAAAAAGTTATTTTAGTTGATGCGTATAATACATTTGTTCTTTCAAATGGAAGTATAGATGAAGAGATATATAAATTACTTGAAGAATTAGAGAATACTAAAATATTAGTTACTAATGCTGATATTGAAAAACAACAAAAACTAGGAATTGTAAATATGCCTTATGAAGTATTTACACTTAATTTTAATCCTGAAAAAACTAATCCTGAATATTTTAAAATGTTTTTAGGAATATATGGACTTGAGCCAAAAAATTGTATATATTTTGAGCATAATCCTCTTGCAGTTGAAAATGCAAATAAATTGGGGATTGTATCATTTCATTTTAATCATGAAAAAAGAGATTTAAAAGAACTTAAAACATTTTTAGAAACATACTTATAAAATATATTTTTAGTTATATTTTTACTTTGTAATTTTTTCAAGTTCTTTAAGTAATTTTTTATGAAATTCTGGTGTAATTGAACTAATTTTTTTAATTATTTTTTCTTCTGAGATTGTAAATATTCTATGAGACTTCACATAACTTTCATGAGGAAGAGGATTTAGAAGAGAGTTATTATTAATACTAATTGAATTGTGAGATTTTTTACTGGTAACTAACATGCAAATTTTATCACCATGTAAGTTTGAATTAGAGATAATTAATGCGGGTCTTACCTTATTTGATGTTAAATCTGAGTATGGAAAAGGTATTAAAATAATATCTCTTTGATTATACATATGCATTCCACCTTTCATCTTCTTCATTATCCCACTCTGAGTTGAGAATTTCTTCACTGAGTTGAGTTGTTATATGTGATTCTTGTAATGAATCTAGTTCTTCGATTCGTTTTTCTATTTGTTTTCTAACATACTCACTCCATTTTATTTCTGAGTATTTTTTCATCTTTTTATATGTAGAATTTTTAATTGAGAGAGTAATATTTGTCATAATTTTATAAGTGAATCCACTTATTTAAATTTTTGTATGATTTTTTAATAATAAGTTATCATTTTCATCTTATTATTTTCACAAATACGTAATATTTAAATATTTATACGTATTACAAGATATAATGATAGGAAATAGAATTAAAACAGTGATGTTACTTACAGGTCTTGGAGTACTACTAATTGGTATTGGTTCATTATTTGGAACTGGTGGAATGATAATTGGATTATTATTAGCATTTGGTCTAAATTTTGGTTCATACTGGTTTTCAGACAAAATTATTTTACGAATGCATAATGCAAAGGAGGTAAAATCTGGTAGATTATATGATATTACTAAAAGACTTGCTCCAAAGGCAGGAGTTCCAATGCCAAAGGTGTATATGATCGAAGCGAATTATCCAAATGCATTTGCTACTGGAAGGAGTCCTAAAAAAGGAGCAGTTGCAGCTACAAGTACGTTATTGAATTTGATGAGTGATGAAGAAGTTGAAGGAGTGATGGCTCATGAACTTGCTCATATTAAACACAGAGATACATTAATTCAAACTATTGCTGTGGGTATTGCAACAGGTATTGCATTTATTGCTGAGATGTTTCAATGGATGGCTATTTTTGGATTTGGAAGAGATGAAAATGATGGAGTTGGAAGTTTAATTGGTGTCATTGCTCTTGCAATTATTGCACCTATTATTGCAATGATTATTCAAATGGCGATATCAAGACAAAGGGAATTTATGGCTGATAGAAGAGCGGCTCAAATTACTGGAACAAGTAGAGGTTTAATCTCTGCTCTTCAAAATTTAGAAAGAGTGCATGTGAGATCTTCTCATCCTACTAATCAAACAGTAGCTTCCATGTATATTTATAATCCGTTTAAAAAAATGGCGTTATCATCTCTGTTTTCAACTCATCCTCCAACAAGTAAGAGAATTGAGGCGTTGAAGAAATTCAAACCCTAAACATTTTAAATTCCTCTTCCTTTTTTCTCCTCCTTATAATACTACAAATTATTATAAATTAATTTTAATAATTTAACATATATGCAAAATACGGTAAGAAGAGCTCAAAATCCTAGAAGGATTTTTCTAGATTTAATTTTTTCAATTTTAATTCCTTCATTTTTACTCACAAGAGGAGAGCAATTTATTCCTGTTGACCCTGTAACGTTATTTTTTATTGCACTTGCATTTCCAACAGGGTATGGATTGTATGATTTATTTGTTAAAAAATATGTAAATATTATTTCAATTTTAGGATTTGTAAATACGTTACTTAGTGGAGTAGTTGTGATATTTGAAGCGTCTAAATTTTTTATTGTCCTTAAAGAAGCAGGATTTCCATTACTCATTGGACTTGCTTTATTATATTACAATAAAAGTGTAGCAGAATTTATTAAAGTGGTAACTGATGATATGTTTGATAAAAGGCGTATTTTAACAAAAATTACTTCAAAAACACTTGATAGATGGTACAAGAAAATTGCACTTCAATTTACATATCCATTTTTTTTATCAGCTTTTTTAAATTTGGTAATTACGTATATTATTATTCAATCTCCTACAGGAACAGAAGCGTTTAATGAGGAGATGGGACGACTTATTTTTTGGGGATTTTTAGGAATTGCAATTCCCACAACGATTGCAACGATGGTTATTTTAATTTTAGGAGTTTTAAAATTACAAAAACTCACAGGACTCACATTTGAAGAATTAATGCTCAGTGAAGAGGAGATGAAGAAGAATCAACAAAAAATCAAAGAGTTAGATTAATCTAAAATACAAATATTTTTTAAGTATCAATTATTAATCTAAATCATGAATTCAAAAAATACAAAGTTATCAACTTCAGATTTAGCAACTTTTTGTAAAAAGAAAGGGTTCGTATTTCAATGTGCTGAAATTTATGGAGGATTTTCAGGTTTTTTTGATTTTGGTCCTTTAGGAGTTGAATTAAAGCAAAATATCAAGCAAGCTTATTGGAAACATTTTGTTCATAAACGAGAAGATATAGTGGGACAAGATGGTTCTATAATTACTAATCCTAGTGTTTGGAAAGCCTCAGGTCATGTTGATAATTTTGGAGATTTAGTTTTAACAACAAAAGATACTAAGACAAAATTACGAGCAGATCATTTTATTGAAGACACGTTAAATATTCCTGGAGATGCACTAACTGCTGATGATATTAATACATTAATAATAGAACATAAACTAACATATAAAGGGGAGGAGTTTGAGGAAGTTAAAGATTTTAATTTGATGTTTCAAACACAAGTAGGGGCTGATACTACAAAAAATGCAACAGCGTATTTAAGACCTGAAACAGCTCAGAGTATCTTTCCAAATTTTAAAAGTATCTCAGAGGTTTCAAGATTACAACTACCCTTTGGAATTACACAAATAGGAAAAGCGTATAGAAATGAAATTTCTCCAAGAGACTTTGTATTTAGATGTAGGGAGTTTGAACAAATAGAAATGGAATATTTTTTTCATCCTAATTCAGCATGTAGTCAATTAACAAATAAGCATTTAGAGTTGAAATTAAATGTTCTCACAGCAAAAGCGCAAGAAGAAGATTCAGAGGAGATGACTATGATGACAATTAAAGAATTATTAGAAGAGGATTCATTTAATTTAAATTCATATCATGCATATTTTTTAGCTGATTTTTATATGTGGTTTAGAAATGTTCTTGGACTTAGTTCTGAGAATATGAGAATTAGGGAGCATACTTCAACTGAGTTATCTCATTATTCAAAAGCTACATTTGATATTGATTACAAATATCCAATGGGTTTTAAGGAGTTGCTTGGAATGGCTAATAGAACTAACTTTGATTTAACTCAACATCAGACTCATTCAAAATCAAAACTTGAAATCTTTGATGAAGAGAGTAAATCTAAACTTTTACCTCACGTTATTGAACCTTCTTTTGGAATTGAAAGAGCAATGATGGCAGTAATTATGGAAGCATATAATGATGATAAAGTAAGAGGAAATATTGTAATGAAGTTTAAACCACAATTATCTCCTCATAAAGTTGCAGTTCTTCCTTTAATGAATAAAGATTCTCTTCCAATTGTTGCAAGAGAGATTTTTAATGAATTACTTGAAGAAGATATTGTAGCAGTGTATGATAAGTCGGGTTCTGTGGGTAAACGATATGCAAGAAATGATGAAATTGGAACTGCATATTGTATCACTATTGATTATGAAACTATTGAAGATGGAGAGAATAAAGATACTGTTACGATTAGAAATCGAGATACGCAAGAGCAGAAAAGAGTTCACAAAGATAAACTTGTTCAGGTAATTAGAGATTTATTAAAAGAAAAGATTACATTTGAGAAGTTATAGTTTCTATTAATTCTTTTTGTTTTTTATATAATTTATATTTATTATTTTTATAGTAATTTTCTACTCCTCTTCAACTTAATATTTATAAATTAGTAATTTATATATGTAGTATGCCTATTGTTATTCGATGTCTGCATTGTCAAGAGTTTCAAATGTCTACTGCTCAAAAAATTGTGAAGTGTATCAAATGTTATAAATCAATGCAAAAAGAAAATTTGAAAATATTTTTTCAAAGTGATTCTCCTCAAGCTTGCACAGAAGTTGTAAAACGATTAAAAGAGGAGTATTTTAGAGTTCATGGAAATTATGGAGAGGATGATTTTTTCACATATGAATTGAATAAGTAACATAACTTTTCATAAATCAGTAAAAGAAATATTTATATATATTGATACCATTTACTATCATATGGGATATCAAGTAAATGTTCGACTCTCAGAAGAGATGAAACAAAGAGCAGAGGAGTATGCAAAAGAGTATGGTTTTTCAAACATTCAAGAAGTGATTAAAAATAGTTTGAGAAAAGAATTATATGAACAATATTCGTATGATGATATTAAAAAAGTTGAAGAATTTGAATCTTTTTGTGATACACATGATTTGTATGCATCTGAGGAGGAGTTATTTGATATATTGAAAAAATGAAGTTTAAAATTAAGTTTACTTTTTTTATTAAAAATCAATTAGAGGAGCTTCATATAAAAACAAGAAAATCATTAGTATCTAAAATTTAATTACTCAAAGAAAATCCTTTTAGAAATAAATCGTTAATCAGTCATAAGCATTTATTTAGAATTAGATTTATTGATATTAATATTGAGAAGCGATTAATTTATGCAGTAAGAGGAGAGGAAGTAAAGTTATTATTTATTTTAAATAGAAAGAAAAATTATAAAGATTTAGACGTCTACATGAAAAAGATAAAAGAAGAATTTAAGGGGAAGTAACATAACTTTAAATATATTAAACTTAATTTAAACTATATATGAATAATGAAGAGATAATTAGTAAAACTGTTGATTTTGTAAAAAATTCTTTGGAACATGCAGAGGGTGGACATGATTGGTGGCATGTATACAGAATTTGGAAGCTATTAAAAATTCTTGCTCAAAAAGAAGGAGTTGAGAATATGCTTATTATTGAACTAGGAGCATTACTTCATGATATTGCTGATTCTAAATTCCATGAGGGAGATGAAGAAGTTGGCCCAAAAATAGCAAGAGAATTTTTAGAGTCTTTAAGTTTAGAAGAAGATATAATTTATCATATTGAATTAATTATAAAAAATATTTCATTTAAAGGTGGAAATCATACTCAAAATTTTTCATCTCCTGAACTTGATATTATTCAAGATGCAGATAGACTTGATGCTCTTGGTGCTATTGGAATTGCAAGAACATTTAACTATGGGGGATTTAAGCAGAGAAAGCTTTATGACCCTAATATTAAATCTAATTTAAATATGACAAAAGAGGAGTATAAAAAAAGTACTGCTCCTACTATTAATCATTTTTATGAAAAACTTTTACTTCTTAAAGATAAAATGAATACACAAAGTGGAAAACAAATGGCTCAAAGAAGACATGAATTTATGGAAGAATATTTAGAGCAATTTTATCAAGAATGGGAAGGAGAATTATAATAAAATATAAGTAAAATAAATTATAAGGATTTTAAATAATTCATAATTTGAGGTTTTACTTTCTCAACACTCTCTTTAATATTCATTTGACTAATTTGTTTATTTGTACACCATTTAAACTCTGTGTGTTCTGAAGAGAGTTGAATTCCTTTTTTTGAATTAATATACGAAAAATTATCACTTACATATAAAATAAAGTAAAAGTCATCATCTCCTGCATAGTTGGAATACGCATCTAAAGGTTTAAATGATGTAAGTTTTACTTGAATTTCTTCTTCAACTTCTCTTATAATTCCTTCTTTTAAATCCTCCTTTTCATTTAATCTACCACCAGGTAAATCCCATAATCCTTCATCTTCTTTATAGTTAGAACGTTTTAAAAACAGAGCAGTTTTATCTTTTGAATTAATAAGTACAATTTTTTGAGCTACAATTGCCATACTAAAATCTTAGTTTAACTTTTTTTAATAATTTGTATTAATTTTGAATAAGAGTATTATTTTAGTGATATTAGACTTATTTTTAATAAATTTATAGTATGTTAACTAATAGAAATCTTTTTAAATATTGAAAATATAAATAAATTATATGATGAAACATCAAGATAAAAATTTTAGCAGAAACGATGTAGTTTCTGCATATCTTCCTAGTTTGTATATTATCAAGTTTAACTATTTTGTATGTTTTATTTTTTCTTAGATATCCCGTAAGGGTACGTTGATATTAATTCTAAAAAATTATGAATTACATAAGAAATACATTTTAGTGTGAAGAGATGAATTTAAAAATATGATTTGAATTAAATATATATAATTAACAAAATAATTGATAAAAGTATAATATAGTAAGGAAAAATGTCAAGTAAACAACAACAATTAGCAATTAGTGTAAAAAAAGAAGAAGATATATCAACATGGTATAGTGAAGTTATTCAAAAAGCAGATTTGATGGATTATTCAAAAGTGAGTGGTTGTATTGTGTATAAACCTAGAAGTTATGAGATTTGGGAGGAGATTCAAAAACACTTAAATACTAATATTAAAAAAAGTGGTGTCAAAAATTGTTATTTCCCTTTGCTCATTCCTGAGAGTCTGTTGTTAAAAGAAGAAGATCATGTTGAAGGATTTGCACCCGAAGTTGCATGGGTTGATTATGGAGGAGATACAAAATTAGGAGAAAGACTTGCCGTAAGGCCTACAAGTGAGAGTATCATGTATGATAGTTATTCAAAATGGATTCAATCATATAGAGATTTACCCTTAAGACTTAATCAATGGAATAGTGTTGTAAGATGGGAATTTAAGCATCCAACTCCTTTTATGCGTGGAAGAGAATTTTTATGGCAAGAAGGACACACAGCGTATGCTACACAACAAGAAGCAATAGATGAAGCACATGAAATTTTAGAATATTATAGACAAATATATGAAGAGTTACTTGCTATTCCAGTAACTTTGGGAAGAAAATCAAATGCTGAGAAATTTGCAGGAGCAGATTTTTCCCTTACTGCTGAACCATTTAATGCTGATGATGGAAAAGTAATTCAAGGATGTACTTCACACCATTTAGGCCAAAATTTCTCAAAAGCATTTGATATTTCATATCTAGATAAAAATCAAAAAAAACAATTTGTGTGGCAAAATTCATGGGGTCTCTCAACAAGAACATTAGGAGCAATGGTATTTATTCATGGAGATGATAGAGGAGTTATTCAACCGCCAAGAGTTGCATGTGAGCAAGTAGTAATTGTTCCATTATTATTTAAAGGAAAAGAGGAAATGGTTCTTCAAAAAGCTCAAAATATTAAAAATAAATTAGGTTTTTTAAGAGTTGTACTAGATGATAGAAAAGAGTATTCACCCGGATTTAAGTTTAATGAGTGGGAGTTAGCAGGAGTGCCTTTGAGAATTGAAATTGGACCAAGAGATATTGAACAAGGAGTATGCACTATTGTGAGAAGAGATAGTAATGAAAAAATTGAGCTTACACTTGATGAGGTGAATGAAAATTCAATTAATGATATATTAGAGAAAATTCATTATTCATTATTTGCACTGCAGTTAGAGAAACAAGCATCAAAAACAGTAGAAGTAGACAATTTTAAAAAATTTGAAGAATATATTAAACAAGGATATCGATGTTTAGTTCCATTTAAAGAGGATGAAAAATTAGAAAATGAAGTAAAGGAGAAGACTGGTGCAAAAACAAGTTGTTTACCTTTTTCATATAAAGATAAAAATCTAAAGGATACTAAATGTTTTTATAGTGGAGAGGATGCAACGTGTTATGCGTATTTTTCAAAATCTCATTAATATTTTAATTTTTTAATTAATTTTTGAGATTATTTCTTAATTTTAATTATTAAATAATCAAATTTATAAATATTTAAATTATAAAACTACAAATATGTATCATTCAATAAATTATTCTCAAAAATATCCAGGTCTTGAAAAAGTTTTACAAGTTTTAACTCAAAGAAGAGATGACTTGCAACATTTGAGTTACTCCCCTAATTTTACTTACCAACAAATTCAAGCTCTAAAGGAGGGTGTGTTAAGAGCACACGATGATGAGCCCAGAAAAAAAGGAGGTTATTATATTAATGAACATATTGTTCCTATAGCTGAGAAATCAATACAATTAGGAGTAATTCCTGCGGTAACTGGAGGAATATTACTACATGATACTATTGAAGATACTGATAAAGATGCATATATTCTTAAGACTCCTACTTTGGGTGAGAGAAATTTAGGAATTTTAAGGGAATCATTAATAAGAGCTAATTTTCCTAAATCGGATAGAAGGCTAATAGTTGCATTATGTGGAATTTTAACAAAGTTATCAAATGAAAAGATTCAAACATTATACGGTTATAATCTTAATGAATTTGAGCTTACGGAGTTGAGATTTAATTCAAAAATAGAACGAGCATTAGGTTCAAATGATTGGAGAGATGACTCATTTTTTAACAAAAGAGTTAGAGAAAGTCATCGATTTGGGGCACAAATTTGTGCACTCTTAGATATAGATAATAATTTTGATCCCGATGAGGAGATAGATAGATCTAATTATGATGAAGAAGTAGTTAGAAGATTTTATGAAAATAAACCTAGGAATTTAGCAAGGGCTTTAGTCTGGGGAAAAAAACTTGATAGTTCTATAAGAGAATTATCATCAAGAGATGATTGTATAATAAATATGGAGGACTTTAATAAATTTATTGATAATCATTACATTATAAAACTAGAAAAAGGTTTAGAACGCATGTTTAAAATTACAAATTCTATTCCTCGAGATGTATTAAGATATTGGAATTTATAATAAAAATTTAGTTATCTAAGAAAATTGTTAAAATATAAATATTAACCTCAAAGTTTTTATAGAAAACCTAGTATGATGTGTATAACTTAGTTATTATGTTGTTAGAGTAAATGAAGTTTTTTAGAATTTTTTATATAAAAATAGAAAGGTTGATTTTTCAATTTTTGAAAAAAGAAATTTTATTCTTCTACTTCTTCTTCATTAGCAATCTTCTCCACTCTTTGTACTAAATCTCCTTGGGCTAAATTTACTACTTTTACACCTTTGGTATTTCTTCCAATAATTGAAACATCACTTACATGAGTTCTAATAATTTTTCCTAATTTTGTCATCAATAGAACTTCATCATCTTCTCTTACTGCTTTTAATGTAACCACATCTCCATTTCTCTCATCTGCTTTAATATCAATTACTCCTCTTCCTGCTCTTTTAATTGTTGGATATTCACTAATTAATGTTCTTTTACCATATCCATTCTCACACACAGTAAGAAGAGTAGTTCCAGCTTGTGCAAGTTCCATTCCTACAACTATTTCATCATTTCGTAAATTCATTGCTTTAACTCCTCTTGCAGTTCTTCCAAGCACAGACAAGTCATCTTGTTTGAACCGAATTGCTAGTCCCACATTACTTTCAATAATTACATCTTCATGTCCTTGAGAGTACATAACTGCAAGAACACTATCTCCTTCATCAAGTCCAATAGCTCGAATTCCTCCGGCTCTTGGTTTTGAGAAATTAGCAACTTCTGTTTTTTTGATAATTCCTTTTTTAGTTAAGAAAATTAAATATCCCTTATTTAAGTTAGTAATATTAATCACATTAGATATTTTTCTACCTCTTAAATCAATGTAATTAACAATAGGCCTTCCTTTAGAAACTCCAGTTGCTGTTGGAACTTCATACGCTTTCATCCAATTCACAACACCATCACTTGTAAAAATTAACAACGTATCTTTGGAGTTAGATACAAATAAGTCACGAACAGTATCTTCTGCTTTAATGTGTGCATTATTTCCTTTTCCACCTCTTTTTTGAGATCTATATGAATCAAGCGGAACTTTTTTGATGTAATCATTTTGCGTAATCATTACCACAAAGTCTTCATCTTGAATTAAATCTTCAATATTCATATCACCCGTATCTGAAATGAGTTTAGTTTTTCTCTCATCTCCAAATTTCTCCATAATCTCAGTACTTTCCTGCTTAATAATTTCATATTGTCTAATATCTCGAGCTAAAATATCTTCTAAATCCTTAATCATTTCAAGTGTTTGATTATATTCGTCTCGAATTTTATCCATTTCAAGACCAGTTAATTTTTGAAGCCTCATATCTAAAATTGCTTGTGCTTGAATCTCACTAAATCCAAATGTACTAACAAGTCCTTCTTTTGCTTCAGGCCCTGATTTTGAACCTTTAATTAACGCAATTACTCTATCAATATTATCAAGAGCTTTTGTAAGTCCTTCTAAAATGTGTAATCTTTCTTGTGCTTTTTTCAAATCAAACTCAGTTCGTTTAATAATAACATCTTTTCTAAACGCAATAAAATGTCTTAAATATGAACCTAAATTCATCACTTGCGGAACCCCATCAACAATTGCAAGCATTTTAGTGTTAAAGTTGGTTTGTAGAGTTGTAAATTTATAGAGCTGATTTAAAATTACATTAGGATCAGCTTCTCTTTTAATTTCAATAACTACTCTTACACCTCTTTTATTACTCTCGTCACGAATATCAGAAATATCTTTTAATTTTCCAGTTTTAACCAAATCAACAATATTATTAATTAAGTTCAACTTGTTTACTTGATACGGAATTTCTTCAATAATAATAGCACTTTTACCTCTTTCTTTTTCTTCAATAGAACATACTGCTTTTTGTGTGATTGCACCTTCTCCAGTTGTAAGGTAATCATAAATTCCTTTATTTTTTATAATAGTAGCTCCTGTTGGAAAGTCAGGTCCTTTTACAAATCCTTGTCTTACTAATTCTTCTGTTGATACTTCTGGATTGTCAATAATATAAATTAATGCTTCTGTTAATTCACGTAAATTGTGAGGAGGAATATTGGTTGCCATACCTACTGCAATTCCTGATGAACCATTAAGAAGTAAGTTAGGAAATTTAGCAGGAAGAACAGCTGGTTCTTGAAGCGTGTCATCAAAATTATTTTTCCAAGCAACCGTTTCTTTATCAATATCTTCTAAAAATTTTTCTGAGAGTTTAGACATTCTCGCTTCTGTATAACGCATAGCAGCAGGATTATCTCCATCCACACTTCCAAAATTTCCTTGCCCATCAACAAGTAAATATCTTACAGACCAATATTGAGCAAGTCTTACCATTGCATCATAAATAGAACTATCTCCGTGCGGGTGATATTTACCCATTACTTCTCCGACAATTCTTGCAGATTTTTTATACGCTTTATTAGAATAATTTCCAAGTTCCTTCATTGAATAAATAATTCTTCTATGAACTGGTTTAAGACCATCTTTTGCTTCAGGAAGAGCACGACCAACAATAACACTCATTGCATATGAAAGATATGCTTTTTTCATCTCATCTTCAATAAAAACGTCTTTAGTTCTCAAATTACTTTTATTCATACTAAATTAAATCTTTTAGCATTGTTAAGATTTTTGTTACTACTTCTATTTAAGTTTTAAAACATTATCAAAATATTTATAAGGAGATATTTATAAGTATATTTATTAAAGATATGTCTACGTTGGTGTAACCTGGTTAGCACAGAAGGTTGTGGTCCTTCTAGTACGGGTTCAAATCCCGTGCGTGGACCTTTAATAGGGTTTAGCTGGGAATTGAACTTTAGTTCCAATCAACTTTGTTGTTGCAAAAGAACGAACAATTAATTGTGAGTGTCTCTTGCTTTGGTGCAAAAAATGTTTCATTTTTCCGCACAAATCCCATGCGTGGACCTTTTTTTAATATAATAGTTTAATTAGTTATTCTATTCATCATACTTAATTGCCAAGATCGCATAACCAGGTATTGCGCCACCCTGGAAAGGTGGTCCCTTACGGGATTGTGGGTTCAAATCCCACTCTTGGCGTTTTTCGTTTCACTCAAAACTTAAGATTGTAATTTTCACCATTATGTGGTCACTCATTCTTCGTTCGCACATCCGAAAATCATAGATTTTGAGATTTTATTTACCAAATTCTAGTTTATATTTTTGAAATTTAGATTAAATTAAATCTTCTCATAATAGATAAATATGCTTGATGTCTTATACCTAAATCTAGGTTTTCAACCTCTTTTGGTTCAACCCATCTTAATTTTGATTCATCTTCTTTTGTCCAAGTATGAGATTCTTCTAAAGTTAACTCAATTTTAAAATTATTTATTACTTTTTCTATGTTTTCAAATTTATACTCAGTAAACAAAACTTCTTGATTTAAATTTCCAAAAGTTTTAATTAATTTTTCGTTTAATTTCTCTTTTAATAATTTTGTATTGTTAATATCAGCAGGTTTAATCATTTGTAGTATTTGAACATACTCTGTTTCATAATATGCATCAAGAATTATTATTAATGAATTTTTCTTTATTATTTTTTTTAAATTATCAATGATTTTATTTATGTGTTTTTGATAATGTAGGCCAGTCCATGAAAAAATAACGACATCAAATTTTTCTTTATACTTAAATTCTTTTATATTTGCTGTATTAAAAGAAATATTATAAGCTTTTATCTTGTTTTTACAAAAATTAATATATTTTTCTTCAACATCAATTCCTACTACTTTATCAAAATCTTTTGCTAATTTTTTAGTTATTCTACCTGTACCACACCCTACTTCTAAAATATTTAGTTGACTGCTTAAAAAAGTATTATCTATCACTTCTTTGACTTTATTATATTCTTTATCCTCAAAATCATAATATTTACAATACCAATCATCTAACTTATTCATTAACCAATTATCTATTAAATCATCTATTTCATTTTTGAAATTATCTTCAGGATATATATTTACTAATGTATTATAAAGATCAAGTTTATTTTTAGAAAATAATGATTCTGTGTAATTTTCAATTAAAGAATTTGAAAGATTCTTTATAAATTTAATAAATGAGTATTTATATAATATTTATCTTTTTCTTTCAAAATAATTCCCTCTTTAAATAATTCTTGAATAATTTTAAAGGCATTCTTATAATTTATGTTAGTTTCTTTAGAAATAAGTTTTACTGATTTATTAGAGTTATTTGCTAGATATAGAATGATTTTTGTTTTATTTTCAGAGCCTAATAATCTATACATAATAAATATAGATATTTAGTAATATATAAATTTATTTTAAATACATTAACATAATTCATTATTTATAATCTTAACAAAGTTTTTTAAATTGTAAACTTAAAAGTTTATATTGAGAAACTAATACAAAAATGAATAATATATTAAAATTTTTAGGAAGTGGATGTTGGCAAGGAATTCCTTCTCAATTTCGTGATGATGAGATTAGTAAAAATGTAGAGTGGAATAGTAAAGATTTTAGATTTAGAACATCTCTTCTTATCGAAACTAAAAATAAAAAAACGATAGTAGTTGAAATAACTCCTGATATTAGAATGCAGGCATGGAAATTTAAACTTAAAGTCCCAGATGCATTTTTAGTATCTCATTGGCATTGGGATCATTTTTTTGGAGTTAAAGATCTTGACTGGTTCTTTGAAAAGTATAATCCTAAAGTATATGGAAACAAAGTAACTAAACAATGGTATGATAGTGATATGGGTTATATTCCTTTGAATTTTGAAGTTTTTGAATCATACAAACCATTTGTTATAGATAATATTAAAATTACACCTTTTGAGGTTGAGCATGTGAAAGATACTCATGGTTTTATTTTTGAAGACTTAGAGACTCAAAATAAAATCGCTTATTTAGCAGATTTATGTGGAATGCCTAAGAAATCTTTTGAAATGATAAAAGATATTGATACAATTATTATGGATAGTACATTTTCAATTGGTGAAGGAATTGATGGGGATGATACACATTTTTGGGAAGAAGGATTTAACAAATTTGTAAATAGTTTAAACTCAAAAAATATAATTTTAACTCACATTAGTTCTCATCATGGATTAAATCATGTTGAATTAGAAAAAAGATTTTCAAAGTTTACAATTTCATATGATGGGATGGAGGTTAAATTTTAATATATGTGTAGATTAAAATTTTATTTCAATCCACCTCTTAATGCAATGATAGTGCATACCTGAGAAATTGTTAAATGTGTTGTATCTATGATAATATCAAAATGAATATCATCACTATAATTTTCAATGTTATAATATTCTTGATATCTTTTTCTATTACCTTGTTCTCTTACATTCATTTCCTCTTTAACTTTTTGAGAATCTCCTCCTTCACGTTCAATAATTCTTTGTACTCGAACATTTTCATCACACTCTAATTTAACTTTAAAACTTTGAGGAATTGTATACCAAGCAAGACGAGAATCAAATACAAAATTATCATTTTTAATTCCATATTGAGTAATTGAAGCATCTAGTTCTTTATCAACATCAGGATTTTTTTCACAATATGCTCCAAATTCAGCTAAACTCATATTATTTTTTTGAGCAAGTTCTCTAAACATATTTCCCGAAGAATTAAACTCTAAATTAAACCTTGAAGAAAGTTCTTTTCCTACACTACTTGTTCCAGTTCCAGCTAAACCAAACAATGTAATTTTTACCATATAAATTTAAAAATAGTTGTATTTATTAATATTCGTATTTTTATTTATGAAATAATATTTGTAATGTATTCACTATTTACTTATTGAGATTTCTCCTCTAAAAATGCTTTGAGTTTTTCAAGAGCCTTTGCTCGATGATTAATAGTTCCTTTCTCCTCTAAACTCATCTCAGCATACGTTTTAGAATGACCCTCAGGGATTACAATAGGATTATATCCAAAATCTTCTCCTCTTGCTCTGCATAATGTTCCTTTGACAATACCTTCAAAATAATGTTCATCTCCTTTCTCGTCACAATATCCAATTGAACAAAGAGTAGTTATTTTTTCTCCTTCAAAATATACTCCTAAATCATGACCTAATGTTTGATTAACCCATTTTATTAAAGGTCCTGGAAATCCATATTTATCAATTACTAAACTTACATCTTCTATAAAAAAATTAGTATGTCCATGTTTTTTGGCTTCTTTGAGTTTATGTTCAATAATTTCTTTTGGGTCTAAACTTTGAATTTCAAGTAAGTCAATATTGAGTTGTTCTAGTTCAGGTAAAAATTGTTTAGCTTCATTGAATTTGTTTACATTTCCTGTAATGAATTTGAGTGTTGAAAGTGTTGAATTCATCTTTAATTATGATATAGTATTAATTTTAAATCAAATACTATATAAATATAACGAAATTAATTAGAGTAGATATGAGTTCAAATAAAAAAAATAAACTATCTTCTTCTAATCCTAAAAATTCTCCTCTACATTCATTTAAAGTCGAAGAGATTTCATACAAAAACTCACTCATTGAAGAAATTATTGAACTTTTTAATGATATTGACAGTTTAATAGTTAAAGATACATTTACGAAATTATACCACATTAAAGGAGCAGGATTTTTCACATCACAAGAGATGATTTCAAGAAATATGTACTTAATTGAACTTAAAGATAATGAATTAGTTCCAACTCAAATATTCTATCAATTTTTAGAAGAGCAAACTAAACATATCTTAGAAATTACTTCTTCAAAATGGGTGCAGGAGTGGTTATATTCAAAAGATATTCCAGTAGAGTTTGGAGTTAAAAAATCTCAGTTAGAATCAAATGCATATTATATTGTAAAATTTGAAGGAAGAGTTGTGGGAATTGGTCAAGTGGAGGAGAATAAGAAGTTTTTGAAGAATTGGTATAATATTTCAGCATATCTATTTGAAGAATAAACTTAAATATTTTTTGGAGTAAATAATTAAAGTTATAAATATACAGATCATAAATTTAATTATGGTTAGACCATACAAAACAAATGGAAAAAGTATTAATTATGTAGGTAATAATATTTTTCCTCCAATTAATGATGTATTAAATCAAACTTTCACAATTGAAGAGTTTGAAAATAGAGTTGATTCATTTCATAAAAGAGATTACTGGGAGAATATTTCAAAAATTAATGACAGGATTTTTCAATCAGTAGTTAGTTTTTTCACGAATAGAAATGCAATTTTTACAATTCTACCTTTGACAACTAGGATGATTTCATCTCCAGGTGCAGTTTATGGAAGAGAAGCTATCAATTATACAACAGATACTTCACCAATTACATTGAAGTGGTTTGATTATTAGGATATAGCATTTTTATCAGAGTCATCTCAAATTTATTTGGAGTTGGCTTTAATACAGAAGAATGTTAGTGAAGTTTATTCTATATATAATTCTTTTAGAAAAGAGGAAGCGGATGCAACTCATTTATCTGAATTTCATCATGTAGAGTTTGAGGGTAATGTCAATCAAATTGAAAACCAAAAAATAGCATTTGATATGTTAAAAAAAATTATTACTGATTTATTAGAATATAATTTAGATGATTTGAAGGTTTTTTTAGGAGATGAGGATATTGATGAACTTAAAGATTTAGTTAATCAAAAAGATATGAAAATAATAACTTTTAAAGAGGCTTTAAATATACTTTATGATGATACAAAAGATGAAAAATATAAGAACTTCACATTAGAAAATTTTGGTTCTTGGGAGGAAATAAGATTATCTGAGATTTTAGATGGATTAATTGGAATTAGAGAATTTCCTTTATTAGAAGTCCCTTTTTATCATGCACAAGTTGATGGTAGTAATCCAAAAGTTGCAGATAACTTAGATATTATATGGCCTGGTTATAGAGAAATTTTAGGAAGTGGTCACAGAGTAAGAAGTATTCAAGAACTAGATGAGAAAGCAGATTTATTTAGCTTACCAAAAGCAGACTATCAACCCTATTTACAATCTAGAAAATTTGAAAATTATAAAACCTCTTCAGGTTTTGGGTTAGGTTGGGAAAGATTAGTTCAGGGGTTACTAAAAATGCCTTTTATATGGACAGCAAGTCAATTTCCAAGAGTTGATAAAACATTAAAACCTTAATTAAAAAATGGATATAGATATAAAAATAAAAGAATTAGATAAAATGGATTATTCTTCTTTTGTTGGATTAATTAAAGAGAGAAATAGGCCTTCAGGTGGTATTAAAACAGTTCAAGAAGTTGCGATTAATACGTTTTTAAATGAAAATAAAAAAATTTTAGAAATTGGTTCTAATACAGGTTTTACAACAATCAATTTATGTTTATTAACAGGTTGTTCAGGTCATGGTATTGATATAAATGATAGCTCAATAGAAGAAAGTAATAGGCTTGCTAATGTTCACGGAATTCAAGATAAGGTAAAATTTTCTAAAGCAGATGCTAC
Organism: Candidatus Woesearchaeota archaeon; assembly: GCA_047602745.1. Classification (GTDB taxonomy): domain Archaea; phylum Nanobdellota; class Nanobdellia; order Woesearchaeales; family UBA583; genus UBA583. Next base: position 74,687 of record JBLKOJ010000001.1, read on the forward strand.
TAATTTACCTTTTGAAGATGAAAGTTTTGATATTGTATGGTGTAGTAATGTTACATCATTTATTGGAGATAAACAAAAAGCCATAAGTGAATATTTAAGAGTTTTAAAACAAAATGGTACTTTAGTTTTTGTACCAATATATTATTTAGAAGAACCTCCAAAAGAATTAATCAGAGAAGTCTCAGAAGCAATAGCAAGTAAGATTGAAGTATATTCAAAACAACATTGGTTAAATCTGATTAGAAAAGTTTTAAATGAAACAACAAATTTTGATTTAGAACTTTATTTTAATAAAGACTATAGATACTTAAATGTTGAAACAGAAATTTTAGATTATATCTCCAAAGTACTTGATAAACCACATTTAAAAGAGAAAAATATTGAATACAGAGATGCAGTTTTTAAAAGAGCTAAATACTTTATGAATCTATTTAATGAAAATTTAAAATATGCAGGGTATTCAATATTTTTATTTCAGAAAAGAAGGGAAGCCGAGGAAGTAGAACTTTTCAAAACTATTGAGGTATTTACTAAAGATGAGATTAAGTAAACAGTTATTTTTGAATGGGAAAAAAGTCCCTAAAGATATTAGCCAGATTCCTACAAAAGATTTATTTAGTTCAGATTATGGGATAGTTCATTTTTTAAATCCTGGAGTTCCGACTTACTTACCATTTGGATTTAGAATTAAAAAAAATCTTGAATCTTTATTTGAAGAAACACTAGAAATAAGAGAGTTTACACAAATAGACTTACCAAGGATTCATGGTTTAGATATCATTGAAAAAAGTGGAAAATTAGGTGGAAAATTTGAAGATGAGTTTTTTGTTTCTAATGATATGGTTTTAAGAGCGACATCTGAAGAATTAATTTTAGAATTAGCATCTAAGGGTTTAATTTCATATAGACAACTTCCAATTGTATACTTTGCAAATTCAACTGCAAATAGAAATGTCCTACGAGCAAAAGGAATTGAAAGGTTAAGAGAGTTTAGTGGAATTGTTGGAAGTGTTTTAAGTGAAAGCAGAGTTGATTTGGAAACGAGTCTCCAATTATTTGATGAAAGCGTAAGAGAAATATTAGATTTATTGAATGTCCCATATGAAGTAAGAGAAAAAAACGGAGGATTTGAATTTATCTACATTGACAGTAATGATAGTCGAATTAGTATTGCTATGGCTTATCCAAGTAGTTTTAGAGATGATTTCAGAGTTAGATTTCAAAGTGAAGATACTCATATTAAAGTTCCATTCATGGGAACTTTTGGAATTGGTTTAGAAAGAACTTTGTATTCAGTTTTTGATAGAAATAGAACACAAAATAGTCTAAATTTACCTAAGTTAATTATGCCATTTAAATGTGTTATAATTCCTGTTGACTCCAAAAATTCCAGACATGTTCAGGTAAGTCAATACTTATCTAAAAGTATTAAAGGTTCTTATGTTGATGATAGATCTAACCTTTCTATTAATAATAGATTAACTTTCGCTGAATTCTTTGGAATTGAAGAAAAGAAGATTGTTGGTGATAGGGAAGTTAAAATCTACTCTTGATTTAATAAGAAAATTTCGTTTATTGGAATTTTTTTTTCAGAATCTTTATAGATGAGAGTAATTGGAGAGTCTCCGATTACTTTAAATTCATTTCCATTTATAACTACTGAACTATCGTCAGGTATTGCGATAATATTCCTATTATTCTTCACAACATAGTTTTTATTCAATTCTAAATGTTCATCTTTATAATGTACTTGGATATCCCATCCAAAACATAAGTCAAGACCATTTACATCTTTTAGTCCGACTATATTTTCATCTCTATCTTCGCAGATTATTCCAACATCAATATTCTTTCCTAAAAGGATTGCACCAGCTGAGCCTCCTCCTATTCTCCCTCCGTTTTTATAATACTTAATTAATTTTTTATCGTAACCAGACTCTTTTAGAAATTTTAAGACTTTATATGTGCTACCACCTCCAATATAAACTGCATCAAAATGTTTTAAATCATAATTTACATTAACATCATCTAACATAGTTATATCAGTTATTCCAAATCTTTTAAAATGTACTTTACACCATTTTAAACATTTTGAATAATCTGTAGTTGGAAATGCAAGTGGAATATATAGCATCTTTTTAATATTTCTTGAAAAATACTTTAATGCAGTATAATCTTCAGTTCCACCTCCACCTAGACTTAATTCTCCTACCATAATCATAATATTTTAAGTACGTATATAAATTTTATGGAAACTTTTAAAATTAACTTACAATGATTAAAACTATGGAGTTGAGAAAGTTTAGAAAAAAATTACAAGCAGGTAAAATTGAACTTAAAGTCATAAATCCTGAATGGGAATCGGCAGAAGAAGTTTTTAGGGTAGTTGATAGAAATAGAGAATATCTTAGTAGATGGCTTCCGTGGGTTAAGCATAATACAACACCTGAGGATTCTCTCAAGTTTTTACAAGATTCCTATAATGAATTTGAAAATAGGGTCAAAGCAACATATGGAATTTTTTTAGAAAGAGAATATGCAGGACATATTGGTTTAGTTTCATTTGATACTACAAGTAGATCTGCCGAATTAGGATATTGGATTTCAGAACATTTAAGAAGTCAAGGTATAATCCCGAATTCAGTTAAAATATTAGAAAAAGAACTTTTTGAAAGATTTGGGTTTGATAGGGTTCATATTAGATGTGATGATAGAAATGAAGCTTCAGGCAGAGTGGCTCAAAAATGTGGTTATACATTACAATATTTAGTAGAAGAAAATGAATATATTGAATCAGAGGATATATTCAAAAAAACTAGAGTTTATACTAAATTGAGGCATGAGTATTTTATGAAATAATTTAACTTTTAAATTTTTTGTTATATGATTAATCATTTTTTTATAAATTTAAGTTTTAAAAAAATCGATAGTTTATTTCAAATAAGTGTTTAATGCCACTAGATTTAATTTTTATATCTGATGAATAATACATATAAAAATGAAAATCCAAAATTATTAGTAAATTTTCATTTTAAATCTAAATATAATGAATATAGAATATTTCCAGGAAAGATATTTCAAGATTATGAATTATCTATAATTATTATTTTGTATCTCAAGAATTACTAGGGGGATTATCGATGAAGTGAAGAAATACTTGTAAATAAAAATAAATTTAAAAATTCTGGATTTATATAATAATAATGATAAAACCAAAAAGACTCAAAAAAGGAGATACTGTTGCTTTTGTAGCACCCGCTTCAGGTTTTGCTGCAATAGTTTCCCATAGATTAGATAAAGCAAAACAATTCTTTGAAAAAGAAGGATATAACGTTAAAATTTATCCAAGTGCAACTAAAAATGAAGGATTTAGTTCAGATACAGCTCAAAATAGGGCAAAGGATATTAATGACGCTTTTGAAAATTCTGATATTAAAGCAATAATTACAACTATTGGGGGAAATTCTTCTCATCAAATATTGGAATATTTAGACTTTGAGATGATAAAGAAGAATCCTAAAATCTTCTGTGGATACTCAGATATTACTTCAATGCATTTTGCTTTTATTACTCAATGTGAGATGATTTCATTTTATGGTCCAAGTGCAGTTTGCGAATTTGGAGAAACTCTTGATTTAGAAGAATTTACAACTCAATATTTCTTTAAAGCAGTTTGTGAAACTTCAAATATTGGAAAGATTCTACCTTCTAACAAATGGACTGATTCTAAAAATGCAAATTGGTTAAATAAAGAAGATTTACATATATATAGAGAATATAAAGAAAATAGAGGGTATGAGTGGTTAAGAGAAGGGAGTGCAACAGGAGTTATTATGGGAGGATGTATTACTTCTATGATGCATACAAAAGGAACTAAGTACTGGCCAAGTTTTAAAGATTCAATTTTATTACTAGAAACTCCAGAAGGAGAAGAATTTGATAAAGGAGAATCAGTTGCAAATGTTGATAGTTATTTAAGTGATTTAAGAATTTTAGGAATATTTGATGAGATTAAAGGAATTGTATTTGGAAGAGGATTTGGATATACCGATGATGAAATTCAACAATTAAAAGATTCAATTATTGAAAATACAAGAGGATATGACTTTCCAATAGTATATGGAGTAGATATAGGTCATAGTGATCCAATGCTTACAATACCTTTGGGAGTTAAAGTTTCACTTGATTCTAAAACAGATTTATTTTCAATTGATGAATCAGGAGTTGAATAAATAAAGTTTATATGTTAACCTATACTTTTAAATAGTTCTAAACTTTGATTTTAACATGCCTCAAATTAATATAGAATATGACAATACAAAACTAAATGAAAAAGAAGCTTTAGAGTTATCAAAAGCAATTCAAAAAATAGTCTCACAAACAACAGGAATTGAAGATGTATTTGTATATACAAACTCAGCTCAAATAAAAGTCCAAATAGCACCAATTGAGATATTTGTAAGAATGAGTGTACATATAATGCAGAATAATCAATCTTTAATGGAAGATATAAAAAAAGAACTCTCTAAATGGAAAGAACAAGAAAAATTTAGTCATTTAATTAACTTAACACTTATACCTATGAACTGGAAGATTGAAATAGGAATTTAATGTTTCATGTGGAGGAAATGTTTTTAATCTCACATACAAACAATATTTATAAAAAAAAAGAAATTTGAGTTAGTATGGTAACAGAAATTACAACAATAGAACAATATAACGAATTAAAGGAAAAAGGAACATTAGTAATTGACTTTTGGGCCCCATGGTGTGGACCTTGTAAAATGTATAAACCGGTATTTACAAAAGTAAGTGAAGAAGGAGTTGAAGGAGTAACATTTGCAACATTAAATATTGATGAAGAAGCAGGAGAGGAAATTGCACAAGAATTTGGAGTAACAGGAATTCCCTACACTGCAATGTTAAAAGATGGGGAGATGGTAGCTGATCAATCAGGAGTGATGATGAAGGACCAGTTAGTTGATTTTATTACAAAAAATAAATAATTCTCTTATTATTTTTCTTAAATTTCAATATTTAAATTTTATAATTTATACCTTTTATTTAAAATCACTAAATTAATAAACTCTTTATTATTAAAGTTAGTAGAATAATATAAAAAATGACATTTGAAACACTTAAGGGTACGCGTGATTACGCATTTTTAGAAGCAACAGTAAAGGAGAGGATGTTCTCAACATTAAAAGAGGAGTTTATGAAAAATGGATTTAGACCATTTCAAACTCCTCATATCGAATATAGAGATACGCTCACACACAAATATGATGAGACAGCTGAAATTGTGCAAGAAATATTTAATGTGCAAGATAGAGGTCAAAGAGAATTAGGACTTAGATATGATTTAACAATTCCTTTATGTAGGTTTTTAGCTCAAAATATTAAATCATTAAAACTTCCCTTTAGAAGATATCATATAGGTTCAGCATTTAGAGATGGACCTGTAAAAATGGGAAGACTTAGAGAATTTGAGCAGTGTGATTGTGATGTGGTGGGACTTAAAGGACAAGAGATTGAAATTGAGTTGATGGAGTTGTATTATAGGTGTTATAGAAAATTAGGACTTGATATTGTAATTGAGTTGAATTCAAATAAGATTTTAAAAGGTGCATTATTACAAAATGGGTTTAAAGAGGATGAACTTGATACTGCTGTATTAATTATTGATAAGTTTAAAAAAATTGGAGAAGAGAATGTTATTAAAGAATTAGTTGAAAAAGGAATTGATGAAGAAATTTCAAGAAGAGCTCTTACTTTACTCACTCAACATTCTCTTGAAGAATTAGAAAAAAAAGCAGAGCATGAGATTCTTAAACAAGGGCGTCAAGAACTTCAAGAATTGGTAAGAGGATGTAAAATTTTAGGTATTCCTACTCGTGTAAACGTGACTATGTCAAGAGGTCATAGTTATTACACTGGAAATATTTGGGAGGTGTATGATACTACAAATACCGTTACTTCTTCAATTGGTGCAGGAGGAAGATATGATAAAGGTATTGCAAATTATATTGGAGTTGATGAAGAAATACCTGCTGTGGGAATCTCATTTGGAGTAGTTGGAATGATGGAATTATTACTTGATAAAGAGAAGAAGAACTCTAAAAATGAAAGTGGAGGAGTGACTAACATATTAGTGGTTCCTTTAAAATCAGAGTTGGTATTAGATGCGATGCAAATTGCCCAAAGAGTTCGTGAAGAAGATAATTTAAACACAGAAGTATTCTATGGATTTAAACTTAAAAAAGCATTTGATTATGCTGATTATCTAGGAGTTGAAGAGTTAATTATTTATGGTGAGAAAGATAAAGAGCAGCAGCAATACACAAGGAGGAATTTAGTAAGTGGAAAGGAGAAGATAATAAAA